>DAOOIV010000018.1 GCA_035384605.1 Phycisphaerae bacterium | reverse complement strand
GGCCGCCGAACCCAGCAGAAGAACCGCCGCTGTCGCTCGTATCATTCCTTTCATCGCTGATTCGCTCCTTGACGCCATGGCGCTGACGCCCGGTTTCCCTCACCCAGACAGACACGCCCCGATGCCGGAAGTTGGACCCGAGGCGGCTTCGTTCCCTCCCCTACACGCGGTGGAAATCGCCCTATCTCACGTAGCGGAAAGGCTTTATCGCCCCGCCGACGGGATCTGTTCGTGACCGCAACATCTCCCTGCCGACGGCCGGGAACCAGACTCAGCCGCCCCCCACCGCCTGCTCCTCCGCCGCCCGGGCCGCCTGCCGCCCGCGTTCGACGTTCACAAGTGATAGCAGGATACCGCCCACCGCAAAGAAACCGATGACCGACAGGATGGGCGTGCGACCGGAAACGCCGGCTGCCAGCATGACCGTCCAAACCGCCGGCCCCATGATCCCCGCGAACTTCTCCATCACCGCGAACAGGCCGAAAAACTGCCCCGACTTGTGCCGCGGAATCATGCTCGCAAACAAGGACCGACTCAGCGCCTGCGCCCCCCCCTGCACCATCCCAACACCCAGCGCCAGCAGCAGGAAATGCACCGACGTGGTCATGAAATACCCGCCGATGCTGATGAACGTGTAGACAACGAGTGTCAAAAAGATGCACGGCCGGCTGCCGATTCGCCCGGCCAGACTGCCGAACAGGAATGCGAACGGCACGCCCACAAACTGCGTGATCATGATCGCCGCGATCATGATCGTGCGATCGAAATGAAGTCCCTCCCCGTAAATCGTGGCCAGCCGGTAAATGGTCCCGATGCCGTCGTTGTAGATCAGAAAGGCCAGCAGCATCACAAAAGCATCTTTGAACCCTCGCAGATCCCGCAGCGTGGCCCAAAGCTGCAACAGCGATGCCTTGACTAAATCACCCGTTCCGCGACCGTCCGCATGCAAGCGAACCGGCGGCTCGGGCACGCGCCGAAACAGCGGGATCGAAAAAAGAAGCCACCACACCGCCACCGAAAGGAACGCCACCCGCGTGGGCCACGTCCCCTCCTCAGGTGTCCCAGGCTGCCGCGCAGGAAGGCCCACGATACTCGGATCAATCCACACCAGTTGGATCGCCAGCAACACCCCCCCGCCGACATAGCCGAGGGCATAGCCGGCGCTCGACACTCGGTCCATTTCGTCCTTCCCGGCAATATGCGGCAGCAAAGCGTCGTAAAAGACGAAACTCCCGTTCACCGCGATGTTGGCCACAACAAACAGCAACGATGCCAAGAGAAGATCGTTGTAGCCGACAAAGTACATCGCAGCCGTCGAAACCAGCCCGATGCCCAGAAAAGCCTTGATCAGTTGCTTCTTGACCGGCAGGAAATCGGTCATTGCCCCGAGCAGCGGCGCCATCACCGCAATGAGACTCAAGCCGATCGTCGTCGAAAGCGTGAACCGCATCTGCGAGGCTTCCGGCGTCAGATGCGCCCCGGCCACGCTCGAATAGTAGATCGGAAACACGGCGGTCATGATCGTGGTCACAAACGCCGAGTTCGCCCAGTCGTACATCGCCCAGGCCCGCAGTTCCGGCCGGTGCAGACCGAGGCGCTCCAGAAACCCGACGCGAACGGCCGGGCATGACACAACTCGTCTTCCGCTCGATGACTCAGAATGACAGGACCGGTCGGCACTCATCGCCGCGGACTATAACACCGCCGAAATCGCCTGTCACGATCCCGCGTCGAACTCGCGCACGCAGCTCGTGAGAGGACAAGTCACGGAACAGACGGAAATGCGGGTAGTGATCCGTGATCACCACAGGAGAAGACTGAAAACCGAGCACGGAACACGGACGAATTGACTTCGCTATCGGGATTCTGGCCGTCTGAGCTTCTCCCGTCATTCCATCCGGCCGGCAAAGGTCTCAATAAGCCTATGGGCAGCCCCTCGGTCTTCGAGAAGCAGCTCCAGCCGCCAGTGCCTGACGGGCAACGCCCGAAGCTTCCCCGAAAGATCTCCTGCCGACTGAACGCGACCGTTGTAAACCGTCGTACGACCCGCCCGATCGACCAGTACCGGATGATCGACGCCGAGCCGATCCCGCAACTCGAGTCGGTGCAGCCGGCACGGACGACCGCATTGCCGGCAGTCGTTTGCCTTTGAAAGTCGCGCCGCAAGACAATGAGCCATGTGGAACATCGGAACGTGCCGATGAACGACGATCTCCAGATTCAGCACCGACCACGCCGCGGCAAACGGAATCATCTGAGCAGCGTCCAGATCATAGCAAGCCGTCACCCGAACAACGCCAATCTCCCGTAATGCTGCGGCCGTCATCTCGTTGGCCGCATTCAGCGAGTGGTCGGCAACCAACGGCACACCAGGAGCATACTGTCGCAGCAGCTGAAGCGCCGCCAGATTCCGCACCAGAACTATGTCCGGGCCGAGGTCCGCCAAACCGGTCACCAGCGATTCTTCTCCTGGTTTGCAGATCCGCGGCGTCGCTAAACCCACGGGCACCCCCGCCGCACGGCATCGTTCGACTGCTCTTGCACACTCGGCGTTGTCAACGAGGTCCGCGTACACGACCGACAACCGACCCGCCCCGGCCTCGGCACGCCACTCCAGAACGGCACCCAATTGCCCCAATTCCCGAATCAGAATGCATAGAACCGGCCTCGCCACCCCGGAATCGCCGGTTTCGTCGCGGAACCGATCACGTATCTGCTCGCGAATCGCCCTCAGCACGTTCGGGTCGCCAATCTCGTGGCGAGACTCGGCGGCCCGCCGCTCAAGCAACAGCCTCACCCCCTCACGGCGCAGCCGGTTCAACACGCTCTTGGGAGCCATGAACGGCAGACTCTCGACCGCAACACCTTCGTGCAACAGTTGGACCGACGCCGGCTCGAATGGCGTATCCCCCATCCGGCTGAAATGCGCCCTCAGAAGCGTAGCGCTCATCGGATGACGTCTGGCCTCCGCCAGAGGTGCCTCCGATTCCACTCGGGCCACGCGGCCATGGTCATCTTCCAGCTCGATCTGCAAATGACGCTGCGGCGAAATCCAGGCCCGAACCGTCAAAGGCGCACGGCGGACGGGATCGACCCTGACGTACGTTTTCTCCAGCTCACGTCGGACGGCCGGGTCGTCCGTTTTCCACACCACGCTCCCGATCGCCACAGCCGCGAGGTTCACGTCCCCCTGACCGAACCGCAGTTCCACTCGGGTCGCCCGACGCCCTACTGGTGAATCTGACCGATCTGCCTTCTCAACCGCGTATATCCGCCCGCCCTGCTGATCCGCTCCAGGCAGCCCGGCATCAAAAAGCACGCCGTCGCCCGGCTTCAGAGGCACGTCATTCATCTCGGGCCGCAACTCAACCAACACCCCCCGCCTCGTTCTGCCGACCACCCTGCCGACATCGACTCCTCGATTATTGGGGAATCGACCGTCCACCAGGTCTTGATGCCGGTCACCGTCGAGAAAACCGAGGGTGAAGCCTCGCGAGAAACTCTGCGACAACATCGCCTCTCGCTCAGGGCCAAGGCTGAACCTCTTTCCGGCCTTCGCCGCATCAATTGCCTGACGATAGGCACTCGTGGCCGCCGCGACATAGTGCGGACCTTTCAAACGGCCTTCGATCTTGAATCCGCTGACCCCCACGGCCAGCAATTGCGGAATCAAATCCCACGCCGCCAGATCCTTCGCGCTGAGCAGGTATGCCCGGCCGCCCGACTCGACGGCTTGGCCGTCAACAACCAGGCGATACGGCAACCGGCAGGCTTGTGCGCAAACGCCGCGGTTGGCGCTTCGACCCCATAGCGACCCGCTGGCCAGACACTGACCGCTGTACGAGATGCACATGGCCCCGTGAACAAAAACCTCCAACTCCACGGTCGTGGAGCGCGCGATCTTCGCGATCTCGTCAATGGACAATTCGCGGGCAAGGATGACCCGCCGCACGCCCATCCCACCCAGCAACTCGATGCCCGCGGCGTGTGTCTGGGTCATTTGAGTGGACGCATGAATGGGCAGTGTCGGCGCCATCGACCGGATGAGCTTCAACAGACCCAGATCCTGAACGATCACCGCGTCCGCTCCGGCTTCGGCGATACCGGCAACAAAGCCGGCGGCCCGCTCCAGCTCCTCTGAGAAGATCAACGTGTTGAAGGCGACGTACCCCCGCACGTTGCGATCGTGCAGATAACCCATCACCTCGGGCAAGCGAGCCAGCGTGAAGTTCGCAGCCCGGCGACGGGCATTGAAGTCCTCCAACCCGAAGTATACGGCGTCGGCACCGTTGGCCACCGCGGCACGCAGGCATTCGTCATCGCCCGCCGGCGCCAGCAGTTCGGGCTCTCGCATGATTGGCATGTCAGCCGACATCAGACCAGGCTCCAGGCGCGTTATTGAACCGACTCATGATAGCAGAGCAACGGCTCCCTCGACGAGCCGGCGCTTTGTACCCGTTGCACAACCGACTCGACCGCGGATCGCTATCATCGCCCAAACTGCTGCAAACCCTGATCTTCGCCGCAGCGTCCTTGCCTGTTGTGCAAGACCATCGTTCCTGGTAGAAGTACGCAAGGCCGCCCGTGTTCCGGCGGCCCGACGCGGGGAAAGCACTTGGACCGCCAAAAACGCGGCGTCTTCACCATCCGCAAGCGCCGAGTCGTGGCGATTCGTGCCCTTAGGAGGTTTCGGCTACGGTACACAACAAAACAGAAGAGTCCGTGCAGCCTTCCAAAGCAGTCTCGATGACTTCATCGCGATCCGGGTCGATGCTCATCTATCTGGCTCTGGCGACCCCCCTTGTTCTCGTCCACCTGGGCGGCACCGATCTGATCCGGATGGAGCCGATCATTGCCCTGGGTGCCAAACGGATGGTTGAGAACGGCGGCTGGTTCGTTCCGCACTTGTACGACGAGGTCTATGCGTTCAAACCTGGGCTGGCCTACTGGTTGACCGCAATCGCCGGCTCGACGTGGGGCTGGTCGGAGCTCTCACTGCGCCTGCCGACGGCAATCTGCGGCCTGCTGCTGGGCTTGGCGATCTGCCTCTTCATGGGACGCTTCCTGTCCCCCCGATGCGGCCTGGTCAGCGGCTTGGCGGCAGCCACGTCCTGCCTCTTCTTGGAGCAGGCCCGCACCATCGGTTTCGAGATGCCCATGGCTCTCGGCGTCGGCGTGGCCATCCTCGCGGCAATTCGCAACCTCGCCAAGGACGAATCGAGCCTGGGGTGGTGGATACTCGCCGGCGTCGGCCTGCTCTTCGGTTTCCTGGCCAAGGGCCTCCCTGCAATAGCGATCTACGCCGCCGGCCTGCTGACCGCCTCCGTTGCTCTTGGACGGATTCGACTTCTCCTGCGTTGGCAACACCTTGCTTCGGTGGCGATGTTCATCCTGGCGGCGGCAATCTACGGTCTGCTGGCCTATCGCGAAGGTGGAGCCCTCATCTTCTACCAGCACCTCGTGGAGATCCTCTTTCGCGGCACGCGATGGAAGCCCGCGATGCTGCTGCAGACTCTGCTCAAACCCGCCGTGATGTTCGCCGCCTACCTGCCCGGATCGGCCCTGCTGCTCCTGCGATTGGCCCCACAATCCCCGGAAAAGCCCGACCCCACGACAACCAGGCTTCGCATCGCAGCCTGGTGTTTCCTGCTCGCCGGCGCGGCCTTGTTCGTCCTCTCGCCGGTTGACAACACCCGTTACTATCTCCCGCTGATGACGCCGCTGGCCGTCTTGGCCGGAATCCATGCCGAGTCGCACCGGATCCCCATGGCCGCGTTCCTCAAGGAAAAACGCCGGCTTAAGGCGACGGCCAACCCCGTGCTCTGGATGGTCGTCGCAGGCTGCATCTATTGGCTTATCTACGTCGGCGTGGTCGAGCCGCGCCGCGCGTACAGCAACTCGCTGCGGGCCATCGCCGCACGGTTTGCCGAACACGTAGCGCCGAACGAGACCGTGTACGTGGACTCACAGGACGAGTACAGCTCGTTGTTCTGGTACCTCGATCGCCCGGTCCGCGGATCCTGGGACATCGGCGAGCCCCTGCCGCCGCCCCCCGCATACCTTCTCCTGGCCGACAAGCAGGCCAGGCTCGCCGCCTCGCTGCAGAACAGAGGCCTCATCACCGTCGCCGAAGAAAAAGACCACGAAGGGATCCCCTACATCCTCTGCCGCGTCCAGGGTACCCCCTGACCACAGCCCAGTCGGCGGAATCCCCTTTCGAACCAGCCTGCTCTCTCAGTAAACACATTGGCGGGCCGCATCCGCAAAAACCTGCAGCTTCTCCGGCGGCGTGTCAAAAAAATGATCGCTGAGCGAACAGATGTATCCACCGTCGCGCCCCACCGTCTCGAACAGCTTGTGAACCGCCTCCCGAATGGTCTCCCGGCTGCCGGTGGTAAGCGTGTTGAACTGATCCACGCCCCCGATCAGCGCCAGGCGGTTGCCCACCTTTCTCCTGAACTCCCACGGCTCCTGGTTGCCGCCGACGCTGGGCGGCGCGAGGGTCTCCGAAGCGTCGCAGCCGTTGGCCACGATCATCTCCTCGATGCCCAGCGTGCCCCCGCACGTGTGATAGGTGATCTTGAACCCCAGGTCATGCAAAGCGTCGTGCATCTTGCGATCGTACGGAAGACAGAACTCCTCGTGCAGCTTCGGCGAAATCAGCGTCGACGAGCCCGCCCCGCCGCCCGTCTCAACAAGGTCGAACTTCGCCCCCTTCATCGACTCGATAAACCGCATCTTCTTGTCCAGCAGAACTCGCAGCAGCGTATGCACCCAGTCCGGCTGGTCCACGCAGCGATAGATCAGCTCGCTCACGTCCATCAGGCAGCAGGCGTGTTGCCAGCACCCCGCCTGGTCGCCCCACACGAAGCCGCGAAGAATCCCGTCGTCGCCGACTTCGTCGTACGCCTCGCTGATCGGTTTGGGATCAAGCGCCGGCACCGGCATGTACTTGCGGATCAGGTCGACGTCTTCGTCGTGCTTGATGAGATACTCGGTGATCCAGGTCGTCTTGCGGTCCCCGGCCGTCTTATAGGTCATCGTGCCTTCCGGCGTCGTGATCGTGTGATGGGCGATGCGGTTGTCCGGGTCATCGCTGATCACCTTGACCTCGTCCACCCACTGCTGTTCCGAGAACCTGGCGAAGTCGGCGTCCACCAGCCAGAACTGCCCCATCAGTTGGAAATACTGAATCTGGGCGTCCATGCCGAACCTGCGAAACGCCTCCAGGGCGCTGATCCCGCCCAGGTAGGTATCCAGATGATAGGGCTGCCATTGGTGAACCGACACCGGCAACCGATCCGGCTTGCCGCGATTCAAAGCACAAAGCATCCGTTCCTTGCCGGTCATGAGCATGCTCCAAACGCCTGATACCGCAGATGCTAATGCCGGCTCCTGAAATGTGCCAGAATCCGGCCAAACGCCTTCGCATCTCGTCCTGCTGTCGGACAGTGGGGGTCGCACGTGCCAAGGCCGGCTCAATAATGTGAACGACAAGCGTCAGGCCGCCCAAAAAACGCTTGTCCATCCGGCCCGACTCTCGTAACATGAACGGTAGAGTCGAAGAGGCGCTTCCTGCGAGGTTCGCGCCAAGAGCCCGCGTGGCACCGCAAATCCGTGAGCCCGACCGTCATGAATCGCCGGATATGGGGTTGTGCCGTTCTGCTGGCAACCGTCGGGGGCAACCAGGCCCACGCCGTCGACTTCACGTTCGCCGTCTGGTCCGACACCCACTTCGGAGCCAACGACGGCGGCGGTTATCGCGATAACTCGGCTGAAGACATCGCCTCCCTCGCCGGCAAGCCCTACCCATCTCAGATCGGCGGCACGGTCGGCCAGATCCGCTTTGTCCTGGTCACCGGAGACATCACCGAGAACACCGCTTTCGCGCAGTACCAGGACAATGACGGAATGACCGACGACGACTTCATCTCATGCATCAACCGCTGGTTCACGATGCCGATCTACGAGATCACCGGCAACCATGATTCCTACAACGAACCGGGTGCCACCCAGATCCGCGCCGCCATCACCGGCCGGCACGGCAACACCTCCTACAGCTTCGACCATCAGGGCGTCCATTTCATCGGCCTTGACGGCTGGACCAGCGGCGATACGCCCTTCCACTCTTCGGCCCTGCCGTTTCTCGAACAACACATGACCGGCGTCCCCGCTCAGCAGCCGGTCGTCATCTTCTGCCACTATACCCCGCGCGACCCGCCCCACGCCCAATGGGACCGGTTCTTCAACGCCGTGCAGGGACACAACATCATCCTCATGTGTCACGGTCATGAACACTACCCGCGGGTAGGCCGATGGCGAGGCTACGATTACCTGGTCACATCCGACTGCAAAGTCGTGCACGGAAACCAGGCCTTCTCCGTGGTGCGGATCAGAGATACGCAACTGACCGGCATCGGCTACGACTGGTACAACAACACCTGGCGAACCGACGCCCTGATCACCAAACCGATCACCGGAATCGGCCCCTATATCATCGTCGAGCCCGCCGGCTTTGCACCGGCCACCGTATGGAGCGTCAACCCCCCGACCGATCACTTCACCGTGCGGAACGGGGGCGGCGGAACCTTGAACTACCAAATCGTCACCCAAACGGCCTGGATCACCGTCGAGCCGACATCCGGCAGCAGCACCGGCGAACCTGACGATGTCAGCGTCACCTACCACGTCGAGGGGTTGGTGCCGGGAGACTACCAGGCGACCATCGAAGTCCGCGACCCCCTCGCGTTCAACTCGCCTGTCGTCCTCGACGTCCGACTGCGCGTCAAACCGGTCCCTGGCGACCTCGACGTCGATCTGGACGTCGACCAGGAGGACTTCGGTCGGTTCCAGGCCTGTCTCAGCGGTCCGGGCGTCGCACAGAACGCGCCGCAGTGCGCCGGCGCGCGACTCGACGGCGACGGCGATGTCGACGCCGACGATGTCGCCATCTTCCGCCGCTGCCTCAGCGGACCGGAGATTCCGGCCGATCCCGGCTGCGCCGAATGAGGTCGGCTCGGACCTTCTCCATTTGCCTGCAACGCCAAAACGCCCATAATGTCGGCCACGCGGCCGTTTGACCTGGCCCGGTGCACCAGGCCCGCGCGAATTCGTCCCGGCAGGAAACATCCATGAGAACGAAAATCGGTGCGGATAATCTGGCTGATCCGATCACCGCTCATATTCACGCCGATATGGTCACACTGCGCGAAAACCAGACCGCCGCCGATGCGGTACGCGCCATCCGCCGGATGAATATCTCCGATAAGATCGTCTACCTGTACGTGCTCGACAAGAACGACCGCCTGGTCGGAGTAGTACCGGTGCGCCGACTGCTGGGCAGCGACCCGGGCGCGACCATCGAATCCATCATGGTCTCCCCCGTCATGTCGGCTCAGACTTCCAGCTCCGTGCTCGAAGCCTGTGAAATGCTGCTGAACCACCGCTTTCTGGCGCTGCCCGTGGTCGATGCCGACAATCGCCTCCAGGGCGTCATCGATCTCAGCCAGTTCACCGACGAAGTGCTGACCAGCGCCCAGCAGCAAATGGACAGCGCCTTCCAGTTGATCGGCGTACACGTCGCCCTGGGCCGCCGCGTCTCATCCTGGAGAAGCTTTCGCGACCGCTTTCCCTGGCTGCTCTGCAATATGGCCAGCGGCGTCATCTGCGCCTTCATCGCCGGCCGCTTCGAGTTGCTGCTCAGTCAGGTGGTGCTTCTGGCTATGTTTCTCACCGTTGTCCTGGCCCTCGGCGAGAGCGTCAGCATGCAGTCCATGACCATCACGCTCCAGAGCCTGCTGGGGCGCCAGACCGGCTGGGGACAGATCCTTGCCTCGGCCCGAAAGGAATTCACGACCTCCGCCATGCTGGGACTCGGCTGCGGCGGCATCATCGGCCTCACCGCTTGGATCTGGCGGGGTCAGCCCATGCCGGCCATCGCCATCGGCGGCGGCATCTGCCTTTCCATTATCACCGCTTGCTTCCTGGGCGTGGCCGTTCCGACCGCCATTCACAAGATGAGGATCGACCCCAAAGTGGCCGCCGGACCCATCGTCCTGGCATCCGCCGACATCGCAACCCTTCTCTTCTACTTCAACCTGGGCTACTGGCTGCTGAGCCGCCGGGTTTGACCCAAGAGGCTGAAAGAGAACCTCCGTTTCCGTCGTCACTCCAACTCCCGGACGCGGGGCCCACCCTGCCAACAGCACCGACATCCACCCTCGTGCATGGGCGCCCTGCCATCCGTTCATCGATTCTGCCATTTGGCTGGCTCGCTCCCGTGTGCCTCACTTGACGAAACTGGCCAGACCCAGCCCATGCTCTTATAATCGCATACTTTGGGGTAAGCCCGGGCTCGGGCAAGCCCTTGTTAGGCAGAACGAGCGTCAAGATGCCCAGAATCCGCGTCATCAGAACGACCGATCCCACGGCAATGGCTGACCTGGCAACGATGCGGCAGTCGTTGCTGTTAGACCACTTGATCCTCGATGAGCCGCCCCAGACAAAAACCGTCCGCGATATCATCGCCGAAGTTCGCCGTCGCGGCGACGATGCCGTAAGCGAGATCACCGCCCGCGTCGACCATGCTACCGTCCCGCCCGATCAGGTACGCGTTCCGCCCGAACGGATCGCCCGTGCTCAGGCGACGACGTCACCCGCCCTGCGGGCGGCAATCCAGAAAGCGATCGAGGCCGTTCGGCAATTCCAACAGTCAATCCTGTTGCGCGAGCCGTCGCCGATTCAGACCGACGGGCTTACGCTTTCCCTGCGGGTACGACCGCTGCGCCGCGTGGGCGTATGTGTTCCGGGCGCCGCAGCCCCCCTGCTGTCTTCCGTCATCCACAGTGCCCTGCCCGCACAAGTCGCCGGCGTCAAGGAAATAGCCGTCGTCGCGCCTCCCCGTCACAACGGCGACATCCACCCCACGATCCTGGCCGTCTGCGGCCAACTCGGCATCACCGAGGTCTACCGCATGGGCGGGGCCCAGGCCATCGCCGCGCTGGCACTCGGAACCCGGCAGGTTCCGCGAGTCGACAAGATCGTCGGCCCCGGAGGCATGTACGTGCAACTGGCAAAGCGATATCTCTACGGCCTGGTCGACATCGATATGTTCGCTGCGACCACCGAAGTATTAATCATCGCCGACCGTACCGCGCGACCGGCCTTTGTCGCAGCCGACATGCTTGCCCAGGCCGAGCACAACCCGGGCTCGGCGATTCTGCTGACCGACGACGAAAGCCTGTTGGATAAGGTCCTGACGGAACTCGATCGCCAACTGGCCGCCCTCCCCACCGCAAACGCGGCCGCGAAGTGCCTTGAAGAACTCGGCGCCATCGTCATCGTCCGCAACATGGATGAAGCGGCTGAGATGGCCGATCAGATGGCACCGGAGCACCTGCAGATCGAGACGGCCAACCCGCGAGACCTCGCCGATCGTATCAACGCCGCCGGAGCCGTCTTCCTGGGCCACTTCTCGCCGGAATCAGCCGGCGACTACGTGGCCGGACCGTCCCATACCCTGCCCACGGGCGGCACGGCAAGGTTTTGGAGCGGGCTCTCCTCGCTGAGCTTCCTGCGAACCAACAGCATGATCGAATATACTGCCGAGGGAATACGACGGGATGCGCCGGCAATCGATCTGATCGGCCGTGCCGAGAATCTGGAGGCCCACGCCCGTTCGGCCACGATTCGTGCCGAGTAGAATAACCGGGCTCTCCATGAAAGTTGATCGCGACCTGACAGAGCTTACCGGAATCCGATCGCTTACTGCTGAAGGCGGATAGCTGAGTGCTGATGTATGAGTTACTTTCGACCTGAAATAGAAGCGATGGAAGGCTACACCCCCGGCGAGCAGCCGGACAGCCTCTCCGTCGTCAAGCTCAACACCAACGAAAATCCCTACCCTCCCTCGCCAAAGGTGATGGAGGCTATCGCGAACATCAAGCCGGAGCAGTTGCGGCGATATCCGCATCCTCTGGGCAAGCCCTTTCGCGAAATGGCGGCAAGAATCTTCGACGTAACCCCCGACCACATCCTCTGCGGCAACGGGATGGATGACATTCTCAATCTGACCTGCCGGGCCTTCAGCGGACCGGAGGCGGCGCTCGTCTACCCCGTGCCCACGTATACCCTGTACGGCGTCCTCGGACAGATCCAGGCTTCCATCATCCGCGAGGTTCCCTGGGGGGTAGACTACTCCCTTCCGTTCGAGGCCCTTGTCGAGGCCCGCGGAGCCGTCACCTACCTGGCCAATCCCAACGCCCCCACGGGCACTTTCGTTCCCGTGGACGAGGTAGCCCGACTGGCCGATGCTTTGCGCGGCGTTCTCTGCGTCGACGAGGCATACGTCGATTTCGCCGATGCCAACTGCATGGAACTGGCCAAAACACGCCCAAACGTGCTGGTCATGCGAACGTTATCCAAGGGTTACTCGCTGGCCGGCCTGCGATTCGGTTTTGCCGTCGGCCACCCGGAACTTATCGCCGGCCTGGTCAAGGTCAAGGACAGCTACAACGTGGACGCTGTCGCCATCGCCGCGGCATCGGCCGCTCTGGCCGACCAGGATTACTACCGCCTGACACGGCGACGCGTGATCAACGAACGACAACGCCTGGCGGCGGAACTCGAGAAACTCGGCATCTCATGCTTGCCCAGCAAGTCGAACTTCCTCTTCGCCCGCCCCACCAGGCCGAGCGCGGCTCGGCTGTACGAATCGCTCAAGGCTCGCGGAATCCTCGTCCGATACTTCAACAGCCCGGGCATCGATGACCGTTTGCGCATCACCGTCGGCACGCCCGAACAAAATGATATCCTCATCGCCGCTCTCAAGGAGTTGGTCTCGTGAGCAGGAAAGCGTCTAAGCCGGCAGGACAAGGCAAAAGGGTGCCGCAGCGAAAAAGGGGACAGGACCCTTTTGTGCATAGCACCCGAAAGACCGCCTCGCGGCAAAAGGATCCTGTCCCCTTTTGCGGGCGAAAAGCAGTGGTGCATCGCTCAACCAAGGAAACCCGGATCGAAGTCGCCATCGATCTCGACGGCACCGGCCGCGTTGTCGCGGAGACCGGCATCGGCTTCTTCGATCACATGCTCAACCACATCGGCCGGCACGGCTTGTTCGATCTGTCGGTCAAGGCCAGCGGCGACCTGCACGTTGATTACCACCACACCGTCGAGGACGTGGGCATCTGCCTCGGGCAGGCGCTCGCCCAGGCGGTCGGCGACAAGAAAGGCATCCGCCGTTACGGCTTTTTCATCGCCCCGATGGAGGAGTCGCAGGCCATCGTGGCCGTCGACCTCTCCGGCCGCACGGCCGTGGTGTACAATGCCAAGTACCGGGGCTCCAAAATCGGCGACTTCGACGTCGAACTGGTCGAGGAGTTTCTGCGTGCCCTTGCGGCCAACGCCAAGATGAACCTGCAGGTCACCGTCCCCTTCGGCACCAACAACCACCACGTGGCCGAGGCCATCTTCAAGGCCCTGGGCAAATCCCTTCGCCAGGCAGTCGAGATCGATCCGCGAGAGGAATCCGTTCCGTCAACCAAAGGCATCCTGGTGTAGAAACCGCGAAATCACACCGTCGCGCGGCGGCGCGCAAACCCCTCCCTGAGCCCCCTCAGCGGACCAATGACAGTTCCAGCCCTTCGTCGATCTCCAGCGCCGCGCTGAACATCTTCTCAGCCTTCCCCAGATTGCCCCGCCTTCGGCAGACATGGCCCAGATTGGCATAATTCGCAGCCATGCCCTCCACGTCCCCCATCCGCTCATCAATTTCCAGCGCCCGGTTGAAAACCCGCTCGGCCTCCTCCATCGAGCCGGACAAAAGCTGCACCGTGCCCATGTTCGTAAACGCCATCGCCCGCCATTCGTCCTCAGAAGACAACATCAGGATCTTCTGGTAAGCCTCCTCGGCATCAACCAGCTTGTTGAGCATCAGGCAGGCACGCCCCAGCCGACAATATGCGTCCACGTCCTCCGGCACCAAACGGATAACCTGCTCAAGATGCTGCCGGGCGGTTTCCCAGTCGCCCCGCATTTCCGCCACACCCGCAATTTCGCGGCAGAAAGCCACGTAGGCGGTTGCGTCCTCGCGAGTCTTGCAGCCTCGACGCTCGGCCTCGGCAGCCAGAAACCGCTGCAGCGGCTCAACATCCAGTCGACTTCGCGCGGCCTCTGCCGCCGCCTTCGCCTCGGCATCGCCGCTCCGAGCGAGTCCGTCCGCACGAGCCAGGGCCGCATCCAGCCGATCGATCAGCCGATCCCGCTCAGACCGCAGCATTCGCACGGTCAACCGCGGCTCCTCGGAGGTTGCCGTCATCGAGGCATAACGCTCTGCAATCTTCGCCAACGTTTCCTGGTCCGGAACCCGCTCCCTGCGTTTGAACGGAGTCGGCGGCCGAAACCGCGGCAACTCATCATCCTTCCGCCGGCCCCTTGAGAAAGACTCGGGCTCGGGTATCTCATCTCCCACCGCATCCAGATCTGACGGGCTGCGGTGTTGAAGATACTCGATGACGGCAAAGAACAGCGCCGCCCCGCTCAAGATCCCTATCAGCCAGACCGCGTTCGAGATGACGAAGGCCGCCGACGCGTGCGGCCCAAAGTAGCCCTTGGTATGCAACAAGTAGATGAACACCACTCCGCCGACCATCAGAAGGGCAACCCACGACATCCGACGGAAAAAACCGGCCGGGTTGCAGAACCAAACCGTCAGATAAGCACCGACAAACACGGTCAGCGCGTGCTGTCCGGACTTCGCACCACGCGGTCCCAACAAGGCATACAGGCCGCCTGCAAGGAGCGCGGCAATCAGGGCGGTCCGCCACCATCGCTGATGCAATGGAACCTTCACCGCGGGCTTCACGCGAGATTGTGAGCGTTTCGGTCGTGACATATGCCCTCAGCATCGGCAGGCACATGACCGAACTGAAGGGTCCGGATATCGTCAGCCTTTCACCGCGCCAAGCTGAATCCCGCGCACCAGGTACCGCTGCAGCACGACAAACAGCACCATCAGCGGCACAATGTTCATAACTGTCGCTGCCATCATAAGTTCCGTCTGTCGGCCATACCCCGCGCCGCCAAGGTTCTCAAACCACATCATACCCACCGGCAACGTCCGCAAGTGATCGCTCTTGACCATCACCAACGGCCAGAAAAACGACGCATAGTTGCCCAGGAAGGTCATGATCGCCAAAACGATAAGTCCCGGCCGCGAAAGAGGTAAAATCACTTCGACAAAAACCTGCCACCGGCTCGCCCCATCAATCTCGGCCGCTTCATCCAGACTGGTCGGTATGTTCAGCATGAACTGGCGAAGCAGGAAGGTGCCAAAGGCACTGAACGCCGCCGGAAGGATCAGCCCAAGGTACGAATCCAGCAGCCCCAGCCGAAACATGATGTAATAGTTGGGAATCAGCAAGACCACCGCCGGAACCATCACCGTGGCCAGATAGGCCAGGAAAACCACGTCCCTGCCTCGCCACTTCAGCCGCGCAAACGCGTACGCCGCCATCGCACTGGTCACTACCTGCAGGAAGGTCACCCACGAAGCGACGAACAGGCTGTTGAAATACCACCGGCCAAAGCGGATCGGCAGCTTTTCACCCCTGCTATCGGGCGTGAGTCCCAGCACGATGGGGTAGTTCTCCCACTTCCACTGCTCCGGCAGGAACTCCGGCCTGTCGGCCTCGTGCGGCGGCTTGAAGCTCGCCAGCAACATCCACACAAACGGCACCGTCATTGAAGAGGCCAGACCGATCAACAGGATCGTCCTGAGAACCATCCACCCCGGCGACCGCCCCTGCACGGCCCCGCTGCCGGCTTTGCGAGCCAGTGGATCCTCCGCAAGCACGCCGATCGAAGTTGAATTCATGTCTCCCTCAAATGTTGATCTGGCGGCTTCCGAACCGCCACTGAACCAGCGTCACCGCCAGAATCATCACAAACATCGTCCAAGCAATCGCCGAGGCCAGCCCCAGCCGAAAATCGGCGAAGCCCGTCAGGTAGATGTAGAAACCAAGGCTGATCGTTGTTTCCGCCGGGTTGCCCTCGGTCATGATCTTGGCTTGCTCAAACCCCCCTTGTAACCCGCCGATGATGCTCATGATCACGATGAAAAACGTCGTGGGCGCCAGTTGCGGCCAGGAAACATGCCGGAAGCTCTTCCATCGCTCGGCGCCGTCGATCATCGCCGCTTCATACAAATCCTGCGGCACGTTCGCCAACCCCGCCAGGTAAAGCAGCATGTTGTTGCCGCCGACCGTGGCCCAGATGCCCATGATCACGATCGCGTCGCGAGCGCCGAGACCGAAATGCCCCGCGGCCGGCAGCCCCGTCTGCGGATCCAGGCACCAGAGATTGGCCGTACTACCAAGCCAGTTGGGTGGTTCAATGTCCAGGCCAAGTACGGCAAAGAGGACTCGCAAGGACGCGTTGATCGGCCCCGAATCCGGCCGGAACATCAGCTTCCACAAAATGTACTGCGCGACGCCGGCCGTGAAGAACGGCACGTAAAACAGCGTGCGGAGGCCAACCCGGTTGAAGACCGTGGCTACGGCCGCGCTGGCTCCGATGATCGCCAGGGCCAGCCCTGTCGTGGCCCGTCCCGTGCCCGCACATACCATCAATCCCGCGCACGTTGCTGCAAGGCTCGCCCCAATCAACAACCGGCGTACTCGTCGCGAACCCAGGTAGATCGGATCGCTCAGCAGTACCGCCAGCACCAGCGAACCGACAATGGACACCGGCATGCCCAACATGAAGTAAAGGGTCGTCCCGAAAGCTTTGCGGAAGTCCTTTGCCTCAGGCCCGAAGAACAATCGCTCGAAGTTCTCAAACCCCACAAAGCCAAACGGCTCCCGCTGGGCCAGGTCCCAGTTGGTGAACGCCATCACCAGGCTGAACACGACCGGTGCGGCCACGAACACCGCAAAACCCATGATGTTCGGCAGGAGGAAGAGCATCGCCCACCCGAAGTCCCGCCGTGATCGACGTGACAGCCGCAACCCCATTAGCGGTGCCCCCTTAAGACCTTACGGCCGTTCATCTGTGCGCCTTGCGTGCGCGTTTCTGGATCCCGGTGCGCTTGGGTTGCGGCCCGCAGAAGGGCGGTCCCCCTTCGGCGGATAGTCGGCCGGGTCGAAATCTCGCCCCGTTCGCCGCTTGTATTCCTCGCGCATCGAAGCGTAGCGGGTCAGACTGACCCGCATTTCCTCGTTGATCTCGTCCGTCAGAGCCCGGCACATCTGTTCCGGGGTCGTCTTGCGGTCGCTCATCACCGCCAAGTGCCGGTTGAATATCCGCTCCACCCGCGTCGTCTGAATGAACGGCGGGAAATGATTGCTCCGGCCCCGCCTGATCGCTTCGATGAACAGGTGATTGAAATCCTCTTCCGGGTGCGCGGCGTCCTTGAGGAACCGCTCATCCTGCCCCACCTTCGGCGAGGGCGGCAACGCATCTGCCGACTCGACCACCTGCCAACTGAACTCGTCCGAAGCAAGAAACTGAAGGAATCGCAGGGCCTCGTTCTTGTTCGGACTTTTCGGATTGATACCTACGCTGAGCGCCCTGATCTCATCGGCTCCGCTCCGCATGTGTGGCAGCAATACGGCTCCGATATTTCCCCGAAGGTTCGGCTGCGTGCGAAACTTGATCATCCCCCATCGGCCCATGCGAAGCATCGCGATTCTTTCCGTGCAGAACAGGTCGATCACGCTCGATCCCCACCCGCCTTGCGTGCCGATCGCGTTCCGCTCGGCCACCGACGGCATCACCTCGTCAACCACCAGCATCCGATGCAGAAACCTCATCGCCTCGATGGCCTCCGACGAATCCAACGTGCAATACGTGAGCGTCGGGTCGAAAAACGATCCGCCAAACTGCCAGACCAACCCCACCGTCTCATGCATCTCATACGTCCCCAGCCCGTAACGCGTGATCCGCCCGTGCCGGTCGCGTTTCACCAGCTTCTTGGCCACTCGCAAACACTCGTTCCAGTCCCAATCACTCGTCGGGTACGGCTCGCCGACCTCGTCAAAGATCCGCTTGTTGAAGAACATCACGTTGGCGTTCACGTTGAGCGGGAAGGTGTATTGATGACGCTCATATCGGCCGGCGGCCGGGTTGAATGCCTCGATTGAAATCTCATCCAGCACCTCGGGCCAGGTCTTCGCAACATCAAACCCCAGCCGTGCGGCCTCCTCGTCGATCGGCTGCAAAACGCCGGCCCGCACAAAATCGACCAGTTGCCAGCGGCCGTAGCAGTTGAACACGTCGCCCCCCACGCCTCCCTTGCACTGAACGATGATCTTCTCCAACGTGGTGTTGGCCGGGTCCAGGAGAAGCCGCAAGTCTGGATTGAGCTGCTCGAAAAGACGAATACTGCCGCGGCGGGCCGGGTTGTCATCACTGACCCACGTCAGAACCGTCCGGCCGTCCCGCGATGCGTCGGGCATCATCGCGTAGGCCAGCAGCGACCAGGCGATCAGGACACCGAGAATGCCCAAAAAGACCCACTTCATATCGTTCCCAGAACATGTGCGAAAACCACCGGAGCATACGGCAGGACAGCGTCGAGGCCACAGCGACCGAGACCTCCCGCATTGTCCGAACCTGGAGCGGCAGGTCTGCGCCGCTTGCGGCGGCTCCGACCGTGCCCTGCCAGTCTCACACCCGTTCTCACAGGCCGCGGCAATCGCAGCCCAACCCCTGGATCACGAGACAGAGCCCGCTGCCAGGCATGAGCCACGCCGCTGAACACGAATCCCATCCTCCGGCCAATCAAGCCGTTCGCATCGGCCCCGCGTTCACTCCAGTCTACCCGCTCCCTCGATCACGACCAACGGAGAACGGGAATCCCAAACCGGACATGCCCATCCCCAGACTTGCGGCCAATCTGGCCGGCGGTGATACTGCCAACGACCCCGGCTGGGGGGATTGGGAGATCCGGATCACATCATTGCAGCGAGGCCGCATGAGCAAGATGACGATAAGGCCGTTCACGGGTATGGACCTGAAAGAGGTGCTGGCCGTCTGGAACCGGGCTCTTAAAAAAGATCCCATGACCGAAGGACGATTCGTCCGGTGGGCCCTGGCCGATCCCGATTACTGGCCGGGAGATGACTCCGGCTTCTTTGTGGCCTTGCAGGACGACCGCTTGGTCGGCTTTCTGCGGGCCATCATCCGCCGAATGCCTAACGATCGGGCAGGCCTTGAACCCGAGCTGGGTTGGATCCCCGTCGTCGCGGTCGATCCCCCGTGCCGGCGCCATGGCATCGGCTTTGCACTGCTGGAATCAGCCTTGGCTTGGTTCCGCAAACACGGCCGCCGGCGAATTTGGGTTTGCGGCAACAGCGGTTCAGCACCCGGATATGTCTTCCCCGGCGTTGACAAGGACGATTATCCGGGTGGGTTGGCGTTGTTCGCCAAAGCCGGCTTCCGCGTCCACCGCGGCTCCGTAGCCATGTCCCGCGAAGTGGTCAATTTCGACATCGATGAGTACCGTCGGCAGGCTTGGGAAACCGGCAAGGACGTCCGGATCAGTACCCTGCACCCTGAGCAGGTTCCGGACTTCTTTACCTTCCTTTCTGAGGCTTTCCCTGGTGATTGGAACACCGCCGCACGGGCCAAGATCCGTGCCGGGCTTCTCCACGAAGTTCTGGTCGCCACCGCCGACGGACGGATCGTCGGTTACTGCCAGTGGGAAGGCGAGCATTTCGGGCCGTTCGGCGTCCGGGCGGAGTACCGAAACCGCCGTATCGGAGCCAAGCTTTTTGTCGAAGCCGTTCAGAAGATCCGCGAGGCCGACGGGCGGACGGTATGGTTCAACTGGGCCGAGGACGATGCCGCACGCTTCTACGGACGCTTCGGCCTGACCGCGACGCGACGCTACTGCATCTTTGTGAAGGAGTTGTGACTGCGTTCGCGCAGCCACGCCGGACTCAATGTCAGCCATGAGCAGGTATCTCGACTCCATTATCGTTGCCGGTTACTTCATCGCCGTTTTCGTGGCCGGCGCGCTGCTCGCCCGGCGCTTTGCCCGACGCGAGACATCCGAATTCCTCACCGGCGGCCGGACGTTCTCGTGGCATCAGACCGCTCTGACGCTCCTGGCATTCGCCGTGGACCCGACGTACATGGGCATGGCCGGCATCGCCTTCATCTGGGGAATGTACGTGTCGCAATGGACCGGCGTCCACATCTGGCTGACGAGCTGGGTCGCCGCCATGTTCCTCGTCCCTATCTACTGGCGCACGCGGATCGTCACCACGCCCGAATACCTGGAACGCCGATTCAACGCACAGTGCCGGGCATTGTTCTCGGTGCTGATGGCGGTAATTCTGGTGATCATCCTGGCAAGCGCGATCTATCTCGGCGCGCTGCTGACGACAAGGTTGTTGGACTGGCCTCTTTCATTAAGCGTCGCCCTCATCGCCGTCGTGTGCACCTTCTACGTGATCGTCGGCGGGCTGCGCACGGTGCTCTCGCTGGACGTGTACCAGGGTGCGATCCTGCTGGTGACGCTGATCGTCGTCGCCTGGCGCGTGGTGACGGAGGTCGGCGGCCTCGGAGCCTTGGCCGCCATCGACGTACCGGGCAGTGCCGGCACGCCCATCGGAAGCATGGTGCCGCCGCTGGAGTTCGACCTGCGATCCGAGACGTTTTTTCCAGTACCGGCGGTCCTGGCTTGGGCAACGGTCGCAGGTCTGTCCTGGATTGCCTGCAATTTCGGTATGGTCCAGCGCCTGCTTGCCTCGCGGACCGAACAGGACGCCCAGAAGAGCCTGCTCCTTCTCGCCGTACTCGCCAATATCGCCTGTTTCCTGACATTCGCCGTCGGGACAGCCATGCGCAAGTTGCATCCGGGCTTGCCGGCCGATCAGGCTTTCATGGAAGTCATGCTCACCATGTTCCCCACCGGCGTCCGAGGCCTGCTCGTGGCGGGCATGATGGCCGCGCTGCTGTCGTCCGCCGACGGCCTCCTCACCGCGTCCGGCACCCTGATTACCCAGGACATCTACCTGCGATTCCTGCGACCCACCGCGAACATGCAGCAGGTCAAGCTGGTCACCCGAGTGCTGGAAGCCGTCGCAATGGCGCTCTCACTGAGTCTCGTCCCCGTCGCCATGCGGGCACGATCGGCCGTCACCTTCGTCCAGGACTTCTTCGGTGACGTGCTCGGCGTCGTCGTGGCGCTCTACATCGTGGGCGTCTTCTCCCGCAGAGCCACGGCCAGGGCCGCATTCATCGCCATGATCACGGCAATCCCGCTGGCCGTGGGGCTGCATCTCTGGAGTGACTGGAACTTCGCTTATCGCGGTTTCTTCTCGTTCGCATACGCGCTCGCTGCAACGCTGATCCTCAGCCGCTTCGAGCCGCCGCCCGACCCCGCACGCCTGGTCAATCTGACTGTCCATACCGTCGAAGATGTGCGCGGCCCGTGGATCGGGCTCAAGTCGTGGCCGGGGCTCTGGAAATGGGCCATCGGCATCAGCGTCGGCTGGTTTGCGTTCACGGGTATCTGGGAGTGGTACGGGCGGACGCAGGAGCGGTCTCCGACCGCGATCTTGACGAGCCACGGGGTTTACCCCCGTGGTTCCGGACCGGCGGGATAAACCTGCCGGCTCGTCAAGACCGCGAACCGGGCTCGGAGAGCCCTCCTGCGAAGGCGGGGGAGCAAATTCGGACCGGAGATACCATCATGAGCGACAAGAAACACATTCTGGCGGTCGGGGCACATATCGGCGATGCGGAGATCACCGCCGGGCTGCTCATCAGCAAGTACGCGGCCGCCGGGCACCGCGCGACCATTCTGCACATGACCGCCGGCGAAAAGGGTAACCCGCGGATGGACCACCTCGAATATGCCAAACAGCGAATCCGCGAAGCCGAGGCCGCCGCCCGCCATATGGGCGCCGCCGACTGCATCGTGCTCGACCATCCCGATGGGCAACTGCAATCCGACGAAAAAACCATCCACGAAATGTGCGATCTCATCCGGCAGCTCAGGCCGGATATCATCCTGACTCACTGGCGGGGTTCCTTCCATCGCGACCACCGCGCAACCTACAACATCGTCATGGAAGGCGGCTTTCTCGCCGCCCTGCCGGGCATCAAGCGAGCCGAGCCGGCACATCTGATCCGCGGCCTGTACTACCTGGAAAACTGGGAGGACCTGGAGGACTACCAGCCGAACCTCTGGATTGACGTGTCCGAGGTATTCGACACCTGGGTCGGCGCCTGCCGCGAGCACCAGTTGCTCCGCGGCGAGATCTCCTTCAACTATCTGCACTACTACACCGGCCTGGCCGCCAAACGCGGCTGCGAAATCGGCGTCAAATACGCGGTCACCGTCAGCCTGCCACCCATCTCCCGCGCCAGGAAGGTCGACTGGCTGCCCGTCGACACCGAGCCCGTACTGGTGTTCTGATCTCGCCCAGACCGCACCAGGCGCCCAGACTCCGTATCATCGAACGGGGGTGGGCCACTCTTCTCCTCCGGATCGCCCCACGTGTTATCCACCCCTCTGCTGTCGGCGCTCAGGCGCGCCGTGTGGTCACGACGGTGCTTCTCTTCCGGAACACCCCGCGTGTTATCCTCCCGTCCGGGCACCTGGACACGCCGCGCGCTCTTTGAAAACCGAAGACTGACCCGTTCGCTCCGCCTTCATCACTCGCGCCCCTGCTCCCACTCCACGCCGAGCTCCAAACCCGTCGAGGTGCGAAGCGCCAAAGGAACCCAATGTTAAAATAGAGAACCCTCGCTTATTCGAGTACCCACCCTGCAGTCTCCGCCCAGCGCTGCCCGCAGAGCGAAAAGAACCCAAACTTAGGAAAGCTGGGAAAACCAGGCAAGATAATCGATACCGAAGCGAGACTTGGCGGCAACACCATCGACCTATCTCGAACCCTCCGATTCCGGTGGCCGAACTGGCTCACGCCAATGCTGCCGGAGCTCATCAACCGACAGAACACGATCGTAGAGAACCACCTCGTCAATCCGGCCTTCGAAGCTGTCATGATCGCCCGGGCTGGCCCCTATCATGATCTCCTCGCCGGTCGCTGGCGCGGCGGTGATCCGCGTCGCGATATCCGGAACGGCCCTGCCGTTCAGGTACACGTTCACCGTGCTGCCGTCCCGCACCATCACAACATGGTTCCAGGTCCGCGCTTCGATTTCCGTCCTTCCGCTCACCGCCTGCGAGCCCCCCTCACCGCCCCGAAAGACCAGCCGCCCCGACGCGCCTCCGGTGCCGCCGATCGACAGAAGCTCGACCGCCTTGCCACCCGCCTCCTTCCCCAAACGACAGAAAAGGTGCCCCGTCGTCGCCCGCCCATCCGCAGGCATGTAGTTGCAGAACCACATCTCAAGCGTGTAGCGATCGGCGATCCCCTTCACCCGGGCCGTCATCTGACCGCCCGCAAAATGGACGCACGGATTCGATGGGCCGTTGGTTGACCGGGCCTCAAAAACAGGCCCTTCTAAATAGAATGAAAAACCACCTTTATATGTTGCATGGTGATTGCGACCCGAGATGTCGGCCGCCGTTGGCCCGTCAAACTCGCTCATCGGCCACCAGGCCGCCGGCTTCGAGGCCAGGACCGCCTGCGCACGGGCATCCGACGGGTCCGGCCGCTGGTCAACGGCCCGCCGAGACCGACCCCCGACTTCCTCCAGCATCGACAACAGCGCTTCCACGATCTTCGGCTCGGCGTCAACCTCGAGCTGCGCCGTCCGCGCCGGCCAGGTCGTGTAACCGCCCAGCGCGTGCTGCGCCGGCGGCGGAATGTAACCCTCCTCGCCGTTCGCCAGCGTGATGTTGAAGGTCGGCCGCAGAGGACTTTGAGCCTTGATTCTTAAACCCGTCAGGCCGAACACCTCGCACGGAGTCGCGGTGATTCCCAGATCGCCGATCCTGATCACTTGAAGCTTCAACTCGCGGCTGGGACGCTCCGACAGGAATACCTGCTCGCGAGCGTAGACCTCCTTCTGATCCTTCGGCTTGCGACCCTGCATTCCGGCCACAACGAGCCTGGCGGCCTCCAGCCGTTTCTGATCCGGCTGACGAACCCCCAGAGTCAGCTTTCTCTCGATCATCCTCAGTGAGACCGACTCCTGATAACGAATGCCGCGATAGGCCTCTAACACAATCCCCGAAAGCGCTTCGGCAATCGTGTGATAATCGTGCTTCGCCAGCGGCTTGCGGTAATCCCCCCACCATTGATCGCCGCTGGTGCCCTGCGACATCATCACCACCAGCGGCGGCTTGACCTCGCGTGCCCCAAGCAGGTCGGTCATCCTCTCGGCAAACTGGCCGTAATAGTCCGCCGAAACCGCCGGCGCTCCCGCGTAGTGCATCGAGTAATTCGCCAGCAATGCCAACGGCCGACCGTCGACCGATTGCACGGACACCACACTGACTTCACAATCCACCGGCCCGGACGGCCCTTCATAGTCGGGATTGTTCGGCCCCGGGTGCATCATCGCCCGAACGGTCGGCTCGCCGAATGGATCCAGCCCGATCTTGTCCGGCCGTCGGATCCACCGGCGACAGTGCGTGTGCTCCGGATCATTGACCGTCGCCCAGCCGATCTTCGCCGATGCAAGCCTGTCGGCGGCCCCGATGATGCACTCGGCGATCCACCCCGGCAGCTTCGCCGCATAAGCCCTGTCCGCGTCGCTCCCCAAGCAACCCATGGCCGACGGCGCACTGTGCGTGTGCGTCGCCGAGATCATCATCCGGTCGGTCGCGATGCCGGTCACCCTGGACGCAAGTTCCTTCGCCTCGTCAAGCAGCTCGCGAGGTAGCACACAACTGTCCACGACCACAATGGCCACTCGCTCCCTCCCGCCGGCCAGCATCAGGCATTTGGCATAAAGGCGGTCGTACACCTTGTCCGCCGTTCGCTCCAGGAAACCGCCGTTGACGATGACCGGCAGATCCGTGGGAGTGATGTCAACGGCATACGCCCCGGCCAGAAGCCTCTCGGCCGCTTCGTCGGCCTGGCCGGCGGACACAGCGGCGACATCCAGAACCACCACCGCCAGAAAAACGCGGCTCAGCACGAGCCTCCGACCGACAGTCCGGCTTCTCTGCGAATCCATGCGATACACCTCCACCAGCGAACGACCATCGTATCAAATGACCCGACAAATCGACAGGCCATCCCCCTGACGGAAGACGCGCCCATCGAAAAATGGTATGCGATTGATCGCCGGACTCCCTGAGGTCCGACTCACAGCAACTTCTCCTCCCGGCAGCAAAGCCGATCAAGGCGGCCAACGGGCGCAGCCGCCTGGCTCGCCGGGCACGCCGCTTCCTTTGGGCAAAGGCCTTCCTCAGACGCCTCCGGAAACGTTGACAATTCCGGCCCCGGAATCCTATTATCTTGGCCGGATCATGCCCGTCGACAGGTCTGTCCGCAACCTGCCGACGAAGAACCACAGGCAATAGAAGCCTGCCGAGAACCTGATCTGCCCCACTGGATTCCCGCAGTCCTGAAAGGTTTGATCGACGGCATGACGGGGCTGGAACGGTCCGGCCGGCGCAAAAAGACAAGCGGGCTCCGCGCAACCGGAAACCTGTTGCATCCCCAAGGCAACGGATGGCACAACGCCGGCAAGCGCGAGGGCTGGGCGAGATAACCGCAATGGCTGCACCGCAAGTCACCGTCATCGGGGCAGGCATGATCGTCAGGATCCAAATCCTGCCGACGCTGTTCCACATGCAGCGAACGGGGCGCATCGGCGAAATCCACGTCTGCGCTCACCTTCCCGCCCACATCGCCGAACTGAGATCATCGCCGACACTCGCCCGAGCGTTTCCGGGCCAGCGATTCATCGCCCATCCCGACCCGGACGAAGTGCCGGCCGATTCAGTCCACCCGGAACTCTATCGAGAAGTGCTCGGGGCGGCCCCGCCCAACAGCATCGCCGTCGTCGCAACACCCGACCACATCCATTACCCGATGATCTGCGAAGCCCTTGAAAACGATCTCCACGTCTGCACGGTCAAACCGCTGGTCCTTCGGTACGATCATGCCGAGGACATCATTCGCCGATCGCACGAACGCGGCCTGGTCGTCGGAATCGAATACCACAAGCGATTTGATCACCGCAGCCTGATGGCCAGGCAGGCTTACCGCGCCGGCCGACTCGGTGAGTTCCGGCTCGGCCAGGCGTTTCTGCACGAGCCCTACTACTACCGCGACTCCAACTTCCAGAACTGGTGTACCTGCGAAAACACCGACATGTTCACTTACGTGGGCTGCCACTACGTGGACCTCGTCGCGTTCATCACCGGACTCAAGCCCGTGTCGGTCAGCGTGTGTGGCATCCGCGATCGCTATCCCAACGGCAACCAGGGCTTCCTCTGGACCGACGGCCGCGTCCGCTGGGACAACGGCGCCATCCTCAGCATCGCCAACGCCATCGGCTATCCATCCGGCGCCGCGGGCGGCAACGCCCAGGGGCTGACAATGTGGGGTCAAGGCAAAACCGACGCGACACTCTTGGAGCATTCCGACGCCTACCGCGGTGTGATCTATCACTACACCTCCGCCGGCACTGAGCCCGGCGACACAGCCTATGCCGAGCCGAACCCCGACTACTTCCAGTTGCTCGATACCGGCGGACCGGGCCTTACCCCCGTCGGCTACGGCCACCGCAGCGTCGAGTACATCATCGAGGCCTGCTGCCAGGCTTCGCAGATCGCCGGCCTGGAGGAACGCCGATCACTCGTCGCACAACTTGATCGCGAAGGAATCATGGCCACCCCCGCCAACAGCAGTTACAACGAATTGGTCATCGAAGCGGCACGCAAGAGCATCCTTGCCGACGGCCGCGAGGTCCTGATCCGATACGGCAGCAGACCCGGCGTCGCGTTTCGTGAGTACTCACCCGATCAGATTTCATCGAAGGAGTAATCCGTAGAAATGGCAACAAAGGAATTTCCCCTTCAGCCGCGTGAGGTTGAGCTTGTTCATACGAAATACCGCATGATCCGCACGCCGATCCCGGTTCCCGACTCCGTGCCTTTTCTGAAACGCCTGCGTGAGATGGAACCTCGCAGCATGGGTGGCCAGCCTCCGGTCATCTGGGACGGCGGCGAGGGTGCCACGGTCCGCGACCCCTACGGCAATCGTTGGATCGATTTCTCCTCCGGCGTATTGGTGACCTCATGCGGCCACGCCCACCCGGACATCGTCAAAGCAATCAAGGACATGGCCGACCAGGGCTTGTATCATGCCTACTGCTTCCCTACCGACGTGCGGTACAAGCTGGTTGAGGAATTGACCAGTTGGCTGCCCCCGCCCCTCAAACGCGTGTTCCTCCTGACAACCGGCTCAGAAGCTTGTGAATGCTGCATCAAGCTGGCCCGCACGCAAGGACTGCAGGTGGGCGGCAAGCACAAGAACATCTTGGTCTCGTTTGACTACGCCTTCCACGGCCGCACGATGGGCGCACAGTTGGCGGGCGGATCCTCTGCCCTCAAAGCGTGGCTCGGCGGCGACGATCCTTGCTTCGTGCAGGTGCCTTTCCCCGACGGCTTCCGCCAGAAAGACACCAGCTTTGCCGTCTTTGAGGCCGCGTTGAAGGCAAAGGGCGTCGACCCGAACCGCGTCTGCGGCGTGATGAGCGAGACCTACCAAGGCTGCAACGCCACCCTGATGCCGCCTCATTACGCACAAGCACTCCGAGCGTGGTGCGACAAGTACAAGGCCGTGATGATCTTCGACGAGGTCCAGGCCGGTTTCGGGCGAACCGGTGCCCCCTTCGGCTTCTCGCATTTAGGCATCGTGCCCGATCTGGCCGCTTGCGGAAAGGGCATTGCCGGTGGAATGCCGGTTGCGGCCGTGCTCGGCACCGACGAACTCATGAACCTGTACGGTCCGGGCGAAATGACCAGCACGCACTCGGCCAATCCGATTTGTGCAGCAGCCGCCCTGGCTAACCTTCAGGTCATCCGGCGAGAAAAACTGGTTGAGAATGCCGCCCGACTCGCACCGGTGATGGCCGAGGCCGTCCGCCGGATCAAAGATGCTTCCAAGGGTCGCATCGGCCACGTCGACTCGATCGGGCTGGTCGGCGCGCTTCAGTTCACCAGGCCCGGCACCACCGAGCCGATGCCGGACTGGGCGTGGGAGGTCGTCTGGAATTGTGTGTGCAAGGGTGTGCTCTTGTTCGCGCCGGTCGGCGTCGGGGGTTGCGCCATCAAGCTCAATCCGCCCCTGTTGATCGACGAAGAGGCCTTGCGCGAGGGACTGAACGTGGTCGAAGAGGTCGTGCGCTCCTGCTGATGCTCGATGCCCCGATTCCTCCGGAGGTGAGATGATCGAACGTGACGGCCTCCGCCTTGGCGGATTCCCCCGCAAATGAACCGGGCGTCGTTACCGAGGTTAAGGAATGAACGGAGACCCGATCGCACAAGCCGCCTCATCTGATGCGTTTCGGCGCCATCTGACCGACCTGCTGGTCAAGATCTGTGCAATCGACACCGTTCCTCGAGCCGACGTCGCCGCAACGGCCCGAGCCGAGTCGCGGGTCTTCGACATTCTCGAACAAGAAGTAACGCACTATGGACTGAAGTCTTTACGCTGTCTGAGGCAGCCGATCGACCCCGTGATCGCCCGGCACCCCTTCTTCTCCCAACCCTACTACACGCGCACGCCCGAGAACCCCGCCGGCCTCCCGGTCGAGCAATGCTATGCCGGCCGGTGCAACCTGGTGATCGAGATCGACGGCGAGCGGCGAGAGCCCAAAGGCGTCGGACAGGCACTCAACGCTCATATCGATGTGGTGGCCCCCTACTTCCCTCCGCGTGTCGAGGGAAATGTGGTCTTCGGCCGCGGGGCCTGCGACGACAAAGGCAGCGTGGTGGCCATCGTCGGGGCGATCAAGCTGCTTGCCGAGCACCTGCGGGCAACGGGCAGTTACCTCAACCGCGACCTGACCTGCATGATCGTCATCGATGAGGAACCCGGCGGCAACGGCTCGTTGTCCCTGGCGGTCGACCGCAATCTGAAACGCCGTTACGACAGCATGATGGTGCTTGAATGCGCCGACGACGGGATCTATCCGGGCAACCGCGGCTGCGTCTGGTTCAAGATCGAAGGCAAGCTTCCTGGCTCATACCTGTTCGAGGCCGCACTTTTCATCATCGACGAACTGGAGAAGGAAGGCCGGGCCATCAGGGCCGAGTCAAATCACCCGCTCTTTCCGCATCGCCCCGTCCAGACCTGCCACGGCATCATCGGCAACTGCGGTGAGCACCCGTCGAGGATCAACGGCGACGTCAGTTTCGAGATCGTCTTCGAATCCGGCGCCTTTGCGACCGGCGTAGCCGGCCTCATTCGTGACCTCATCGAGGACGGCTTGAGGCAATACATCGGCCTCTACGGCGACAAGACCCAGGTCATCGATCCCGCAACCGGCAAGCCCAAAGTGGACCGCCACTATGATTTGACCCCTACAGCTCAAGGCTGGCTCGTTCGCGTCTGGGGTTCGACGGGTCACATGGGGTCGATCCTTGAAAACGACGGAGCAATCACCAAGATGGCAACGATCGGGCGCGCGCTGATCCGCAGCCGCGCGGCCATCGAACGGGCAATCGGTGGGGCCATGCGGCTCCGACTCAGCGGCTGGCCCGACGAGTCGCGAATCCTGATGGAAGGCGGACAGGGCTTTTTGCCCACGCACTCGATGAGCGATGTGCAAGAGCGGCTCCGGGCAGCGGCGGTGCGCGGCGGGCAGTACTACCTGGATCTCGTCGGCGCAAAGGTCGACGCGAAGCACGTCCTGCAGGTGACGTTTGAGAAACTGCACAACGCTGCCTTTGACGGCGATCCGAACTCGACGGACATGTTGAACGCCATCGAAGCGGCAAGAAGGGCAGGGACTTGGAAGGAAGGCCCCATTCGCGGATGGGATGTGTCCTGCGATGCCCGTATTTTCGCGTGCGAGTATCCGGGCTTGCCGGTAATCACCACCGGGCCGGGTCTGATCCGGCACGCGCACAGCGACCAAGAACAGATTGACATGAGGGACGTGGCCAGGACCAGCGAGTTTCTGGCATATTTCATTCTGAAGCAGACGGGCACACTGTGAGCAGCCCGTCGAGATGATGGAGACAGCGACATGGACAGACTTCGCCTGGGAGTCATTGGCACAGGCTCAGTCGTACGAGAGATCTACCGGCATCTTTACTTTCACAGCGACTATTCACATCTGCTCTCGATCGAGGCCGTGGCCGACCCCAACGATAAAGCCCTGAACGACTTCGCCGATCAGTACGGCATTCCCGCGAATCGACGGTTCGCCGACTATCATGAAATGATCCGGCACGTACAACTCGATGCCGTCCAGGTCAACACCCCTGACCAGCTCCACCGCGAGCCGACGATCTTCGCCCTGGAAAACGATTTGGACGTCATGGTGGCCAAGCCGCTGGCTTCATCAATTGCTGATGCCCATGCCATCATCGAGGCCGCACGCAAAGCCGGCCGCCTCGTCACCGTCGATTTCCACAAGCGAGAAGACCCACGGATCAAGGAGGTCGCCACGCGCTACCACAGCGGAGCCTACGGCAGATTTCAGCTCGCCGTTCTGTACATGCTCGATAAGTTGTGCGTGGCCGATCCGAATTACCGCCCGCAATACTTCGCCTCGCCCGACTTCTGCGAAAGGAATACGCCCATCACCTTCCTGACCGTGCACATGGCTGACGCTCTGGTACAAATGGTAAGCCTCAAGCCGATCAGCGTCCGGGCAACAGCCTACTCTCAGAAACTCCCCTCTCTCCGCCCCGTGCCCTCCAAAGGGTACGACATGTGCGACGTCGAGGTACTGCTCGAAAACGGCGGCGTGGCCCACATCGTGACCTGCTGGCACCTTCCGAACTCCGCCCACGCCATGACCGTGCAGTCGTCACGGCTGATCTGCACCGATGCCATGGTCGACCTGGCCATCGACATGCCGGGATGCCGCGAGATCACCGAGAACGGAATCCAGGAACGCAACCCGCTCTTTCGCAATTTCGAGCCCGACGGCTCGGTCAGCGGCTACGGAATCAGTCACCCGGGCAATCTCTACCGCAAGATCCTGCGCAGTCGCAACAACCACATGCCGCGGGACGAGCATGAAGAGATAATCGGCCCGTTCGCCACGGGTTTCTACGCCACCGCGATCTGCGAGGCCGCGGGCGTCAGCGTCGAGAACGGTCGCACCATCGACGGCGTAACCCGGGGCACCGAGATCGACGTCGCCGAACTGCTCCGCCGGCGCATCGGAAATGCGGCCGACCGGTACATGTAAGCCCGCGGTCGTAGGGCGGTGTCGAGGTCGCCCGCGGCGACCGAGACCTGCCGCACTAAGCGCTCCCGTTCACAAGTCTTTGTGGGCTGATTTGCGCGGTTTTCGCCCGAATACAAGCGCCCAACCCGACAAGGATTCATGAAAGGGAGCACTAAGACAGACGGATCGTATACAGAACCATGGTCTCACCCACGGCATCCGGGGCGGTGATCGCCTTCAGTTCCCCCTCCGGACTGATCACGTAAGCCGCGCCGCGCCTGAGGTTCTTCTGCTCATCGCGTGCCGGAGCATCACAGGCAACATACCAGACCTGATTCTCCTTCGCCCGTTCGTATGGGTACGGCCGCTTGCCATTGAGCAGTTCGTCCGGATCGGTGCCGTTGGCATACGGCGCCAAGATGATCTCTGCCCCGTTCTCCCGAAGTCTCGCACAGGTTGGCGGATGCACCGACTCAAAACAGATCGCGATCCCAACACGGATGCCTTTGACCTCGAACACGTTGGCATCACTGCCCGGGTCCCATGTCTTTTCCTCGCCCGGTGCCAGGCTGGTCTTGCGATGCATGCCGATCACGCCTCTGCCGTCAATCACAACGTGCGTGATATGCGCCTTGTCGCCGTCACGCTCGGTCATGCCCACGGCGAGAACGATCCCCAGCTCATCCGCCACCTTTGTCAACCGGGTGATCGCCGGGCCGTCAATCGGCTCGGCAAACGCCCGGACCTCCCGGCTGGCCCACCAACCACTGATGCCCGTCTCCGGAAACAGCGCGATGTCGGCCCCCGCAGCCGCCGCTTGCCTGGCCCAGTGTTCGATCCGCGACAGATTGAACTCAACCTCATGAATCCGGCTTTCACAAGACACCGCCGCCACGGTCAGCGTGCGGACAGGTTTGACTGCCGAACCGCCGGCGCCTCGACCCGCATCACAACCCGTGACCCACAGTAACGTCGCAACGGCTGTTGCCATCAACAAGAATCGATAGCGCCTCATCATTCAGCCGCGCTCCCAACAGGCCGGCTCGCAGGTCTGCGCTTGAGATGCTGGTCGAAGAACTCGGCCACCATCTTCCTGTTAGCCAAGCCGCCGACGCCATGTCCGGCGTCGGGGACCACCTTCAGCGTGACGTCTGCGCCGGCCTTCCTCAGCGCATCGGCCAACAGGCGACTGTGTTTCACTGGCACGACGTTATCCTTCTCGCCGTGCACGATCAAAAACGGCGGATCGTCCTTGCTGACATGCTCGATCGGACTCGCCAGCCGGGCCTTTTCGGGATTCTTATTGAGCGGACCGCCAAGAAGCTTCTGCACGACCTGCGGACCGGCCCCTCTCGGCTTGTCCGGTTCATGCTCATAATCCTCTGCACGAAACGTGCTCGGTCCGCAGAAATCGCAAACGGCCTGCACGCGGCTGGACTGGTCGAGGTTACCGCCAATATCGCCCTCCAATTCCCTGATCCCAGCCGAGGTGCCCAAGAGCGCGACCAGATGCCCCCCTGCCGACGAGCCCCAGACGCCGATCCGAGCCGGATCGAACCCGTATTCCTTTGCGTGAGCGCGGACCCAGCGAACGGCGGCCTTGCAGTCGTGGATCTGAGCGGGAAACGGCGCAACATCGGTCAGCCGATAGTTGATGCTGACCACCGCATATCCCTCGCCCGACAGGAAGGCCGCACGGCAAAGATCCTTGCTCCCTGCCTGCCAGGCTCCGCCGTGTACCCAGATGACCACTGGGAACGGCTCGCCCTCGGGCTTGGGAAGGTAAAGGTCCAGTAGAAGAGGCTGGTCCCCAACGCGGGCGTATTCAACGTCGCGCACAACCCTCACACTCTCCGGCAACACGGTCTCGACAAGCTTCTGCTGTACACGGCCGCCTTGCCGGAGCCCCTTGCGGGCGGCTGCCCGCTCCTCCCGGCTGATCTCTCCGTCACCATCCTTGTCAAAACGCTCAATCAGCTCCCGTCGCAAAGCTCCTCGCCCCGCCGGTGCCGTTTGCTGGGCCGCCAAGTACGACGTCTGAATAGTTGCCGCAAGCAGGACAACGCCAAGCCACTTCCTCGTACCAAACACGGGTAACCTCCCTGGCCACAAAAGCATTCATGTCGTCATTCGCTGTCCGGAACAACGAAACCGCACTTATTCTATTGCGATCACCGCTCTTGACAAACGCAGCGCGGGCATATCCCAACCACGCCCTCCCCCAAGACAAACCCCAAAGACTTGGATAGAATGACCGGCAACTATGAAGACCATGCTGAGCCGGATCCGAACAAGAGAGAAATACCTGATCATCTACGCCGTGATCCTTGCGGCGGGCGCAGGAATCACCCTTGCTGCCGAAGTGCCGCAACCTTGGGCCGTCCTGGTTGTGACGACAGTCGCTTTGACGGCCGCTTGGGTATCTGCAAGGATCGCTTGCCGCCAGGCCCGCCGACGACTTCACCGGCTGCGAGAGGCAGTGGATGCCCTCGCCCGCGGTGATCTGGCAACCTGCATCGATCATCCGCCGGACGACGACTTCCTGAAGCTCAGCGACTCGGTCGAGCGAGTCCTTAATCAGCTCAGGGAGAACTGCCGCGAACATGAGCGACTGCGACGTCAGTTGACCCACAGCGAAAAGCTCGCACTGATCGGCGAACTGGCCGCAACCGTCGCCCATGAAGTCAATAACCCCCTCGATGGTCTGCAAAACAGCATTCGGATCCTCCGCCGAGGCGTGGACAACCCGGACCAGGTCCGGCAGTTGCTCGATCTCATGGAAAACGGCCTGTACCGCATCGAGATGATCATGCGGCGTCTCCTGACCATGTCTCGGAACGAGCCGCTCTCGCCGGAACCAACGCGCATCGAAACGATCGTCGACGATGCCCTCATGTTCGCCCAGCCGAAACTGAATCGGCGGCGAGTCGAACTGATCCGCGATCTTCCCGAATCGCTGCCCTTTGCGATGGCTGACAGACTGCAGATGGCCCAGGTTTTGATCAACCTCATGATCAACGCCGCGGATGCCATGCCCAATGGCGGCAAATTGACCATTCGTTGCCGGTCAGGCGACTATGGCCGCACACTCTTGCTCGATGTGATCGATACCGGCAGCGGAATAGCTCCCGAACACCTGCCGCACATTTTCGAGCCATTCTATACCACCAAGAGCAAGGGCGGTGGCACCGGGCTGGGGTTGGCCGTCGTGTCGCGAATTGTCAGGGCTCACGGCGGGACGGTGGAGATCCAGAGCGAAGTCGGCAAAGGTACCCGCTTCCGCATCATCCTGCCCGCCGCCCGCAGCCTGGAGCAGTCGGAAAGCACCCAGCCGGCGGCGGGCATTCCAACCCTGCACCAGTTGATGCAGCCTGCCGAGGCTAGTCGCGCCAAAAACCAATGACTTTGCACACTGCACCCGTCGGAGCAGGGACGGCGGAAAGAACAGATTACGATGTCATCGCTGCTGGCCGTCGATGTGGGACTGAGAACCGGCCTGGCCTTGTACGGACGCGACGGCCGGCTGCGCTGGTACCGCTCGCGAAACTTCGGAAACGCGACGCGGCTGCGAGGCGGCGTACAGGCCGTGCTCCGTGAGACTCCGGACCTCGAATGGCTTGTGCTCGAGGGAGGAGGGCCTCTTGCCGACATCTGGACGCACGAGGCCCAGCGCCGGGGCGTGCTCCTTCGTACAATCAGTGCCGAGGACTGGCGAAGGTCGCTGCTCTACCCACGTCAGCACCGCAACGGCCCCCAGGCCAAGCACTCCGCCGACATCGTAGCTCGCAGAGTCATCGCCTGGTCGCAGGCCCGTCGCCCCACTTCGCTTCGACATGACGCTGCCGAGGCCATCCTGATCGGCTTGTGGGGTCTGGTCAGCATCGGATGGCTGAAAACGCTGCCCACGGAGCTGCACCACGAAACCTGACTGCCGGCTCCGGCCTTTCGTGTTGTCCGAGTCGTCGATGGCGCCCTCCAGTAATCTGCGCGCCAACCGTCCGTCAATTCCGATGCGGCACGCTGCGACCGTCCCGCTGATACTTCTCCAGCAACAGAGTCAGTCGTTTCACAACGTCCGGATGATCGGTCCACAGGTTCTTCGTTTCAGCGGGGTCGGCCTGCATGTCGTAGAGCTGCCCCTTCGGACCACCAGGTTCGGGCTCGCCTCCGGTGGGCTTCGACCAGCCCCCTGACCCCAGACTCATGATCAGCTTCCACTTGCCTTGGCGAATCGCGAAGACGCCGTCGACGGAGTGGTGGACTGTGGCCTCACGGATCGCCTCGCTGCCCTCTTTGCTCAGCAGGAGCGGTGAGAGATCATAGCTGTCCTCGGCAGCATCGTTGGGCAGTCGATGCCCAACCAGGGCGGCAAACGTGGCCATGAAATCGGTCAGGCAAACGGTCTGGCCGCACGTCGAGCCTGGGGCAATCCGGCCGGGCCATCGCACAAATAACGGCACGCGATGACCTCCTTCCCAGATGTCCGCCTTCATGCCCCGCCATGGCGCGTTGGGATCGTGCCCGAACTTGGCGATACTGGCGCTGCGGGAACTGAGATCCGGGCCGTGCTTGAACGGGTCACCGGCGATCGCCGGCGACCCGTTGTCGCTGGTCATAACCACGACGGTGTTCTCGCGCATGCTGTTGCGGTCCAACGCCGCAAGAATCTGCCCGAGCGTCCAATCGACCTGGTAAACGAGGTCGCCGCAGGGCCCGGCCTGGCTCTTGCCGACAAACGGATCATCCGGCACGATCGGGGTGTGCGGAGCGGTCGAGGCGAAATAGAGGAAGAACGGTTTGTCACGATGCTGTGCGGCGTGCCGATCGATGAACGTGACCGCACGGGCGCCCAGCGTCGGCAGGATCGGCTCCAGCCGCCAGCCGGGGACCATCGGTCCGGGATCGCCGAACATCCGTCCAGGTTTGAGCTGCGTCGGAATACCGATCGTCCGATCGTCGTCGATGAAGCAGTACGGCGGATAGTTGGGCACGTCCATGCCGAAATAGGAGTCAAAACCGCGAGTCAGTGGCCCGCTGTCAATGACCCGAGTCAAATCGATGACCTCGTAATCTTCCATTGCGAGATTGCCGTCGGATCGGGCGTGTCGTAACGAGTCTGGAACGGGCCGGCCGTCGCGGGTGGGCCAGTCCCATCCGAGGTGCCACTTGCCGATGCATGCGGTCACATAACCGTGCTGCCGAAGCATCGCCGGCATGGTCAGACGGCCGGGCTCGATCAGTGGCCGGTCCCACGGGACGAGCACCCCCCGCTTCAACTCTGTCCGCCAGCAATAACGGCCGGTCAGGATACCATAGCGAGTGGGAGAGCAGACCGCCGAGGGCGAGTGAGCGTCTCGAAAAACCATCCCCTCCGCGGCGAGCCGATCCATGTGCGGCGTCGGGATCTTCGAGTCCGGATTGAGGCAACGCGGGTCGCCGTATCCCATGTCGTCGGCCAGAAAGAACACGATATTGGGCAACCGCTCGGCGGCCGGCGCATCCGCCCCGGCGGCCAACATCGCGAACGCCGCCAGAACGAACCCCGCGAATACGATGCGCACCCAAGGTCTTTGGAGCATCGTCCATCTCCTGCATGCCCGGCTACGAAGGCTGAGTACTGGCTACAAGTCGTGCGAGGTCCTTCTCCAGCGTCTCACACCCCTCAACGCGACCCGGACTGACAGCTTGCTCGGGTATTGCGAAGATAATCCAGCGCTCGCGAGCTGCAGACCACGGTCACCGCTTCATGCCAATGCCCCGTATCATGTCCTCTTCCCCTTGCCGCGTCCACTTCAAGCGGAATCCGGGGACATCATACGCATTTCGTCGATAGATTCCCGGACAGGCGGCGAATAACAGGAGGCCTGCCCGGACCGAGGGGACAAGCCCCTCGGCTCGTCAAGAGCGGCCGAACAGCCCAACAGATTAACAGAAGCCCCCTGCTACACCCTCTTAAACTGCCTTTCCAGATCGCGGAGCGTGAATCGCAGCGAGGTTGGCCGGCCGTGGGGGCAGTTGCTCGAACGCTCGATGTGGTGGCGTTGGGCCAGCAGCGAGCGGATCTCGGCCGGATCGAGCGGGTCGCCGGCCTTGACCGCCGCCTTGCACGCCATCATGCTCAGCAAATCATTAATCAGCATCTCGCTCGCGGCCGGGCCCGACCGCACCGCCAATCGATCAAGCATGTCGCGAACGAACGCGGTCACCCGCTCGGGCTTGAGAATGCTCGGGACAGCGTGAACCGCGATCGTACTCGGGCCGTAGGAGGTCATCTCGAAGCCAAGCTTGGCGAGCGTATCGGCGTGAGCCTCGATCACTGCCACCTGGTCGGGGGCAACGTCGATCATGTCCGGAAGAAGCAGACGCTGCGACTCGAGCGGCCCGCGGGTGATCTCCTGTGACAACTGCTCAAAAAGAATCCGCTCGTGCAGGGCGTGCTGGTCGATGATCACCAACCCGTCGGACGTCTCGGTCACCAGATAGCTGCGATGGATCTGCAACACGGTACCGAGGTCGATGCGATCGATTTCGCTCTCGCCGGCCCGGACGGACGCCGGCGGCAGGAGGCTCGGCGGTTCGAATGATTCCAAGGCTGCGTCGGAATCTACCATCCGCGCCGGCTGATAAGCCTCAATCGGCTGCGACGGGCTATAGGCCGTGCAAACCGGCCGGCCTTCACCAAAACCCGACGGAACCGGCGGCTTGTTTCGCTTGAAGAAGTCGGCGATCGACTCGCGAATCTCCCGATGCCGCCGCTCCGCTTCGCTGTCCGGCCCTGCGACCGCCGATTCACGAGCTTCGATCAGGTCCCCGCTGAATTCGCCTGTCGGGTCGGCAATCTGCGGCGACCGCACGGCCATCAGCCCCGGCGTCAGATCCGTGTTGAGAAACCGGTCGCGAATGGCCGACAACACCTGCGAATAAAGCATGTTCGAATCGCGCCAGCGGACCTCGATCTTGGTCGGATGGACGTTGACGTCGACTGAATCGGGCGGCACCTCAAGGGCCAGGAACACGACCGGGTAACGATGAGCCTCCATCAGCCCGCGATAAGCTTCGCGCACGGCGTGGCTGAGGAACCGATCGCGGATGTACCGGCCGTTCAGGAAGAAATACTGCCAACGAGCACTCGACCGACTGTCCGATGGCCGGCCCACGTAGCCGTGGATCTTCAAGCCTCGCTCGTCGCGAACCACTTCGAGCAGACTGTCGGACATCTCCTTGCCGAAGAAATCGGCAATCCGCTCGCGCATCGACCCTGCCGGACGCAGTTGTTGCACCGGCCGTCCGTTGTGGATCAGGCGAAACTCCACCTGAGGGTACACGAGGGCAATCCGCGCCACTTGCTCGGTGATATGACCCATCTCGGTCTGTGGCGTCCGGAGAAACTTATGCCGGGCGGGCACGTTGAAGAACAACTCGCGGATTTCGACCGTCGTGCCCACGGGGCCCGAGGCGGCCGTCACCGGCTCGATTCGGTCGGCGGTCACCCGGATCTCATGCGCGGCGTCCGAATTCGGCTGCCGGGACACAATCCGCAACTGCGACACCGCCCCGATACTTGGCAGAGCTTCGCCCCGGAAACCCATGGTCCGAATGCCGAACAGGTCCTCTTCGCGGGTGATTTTCGAGGTCGCGTGCGGCTGGACGGCCAGGGCCAGATCGTCGACATCCATCCCCCCGCCGTCGTCGGCCACCCGGATGAGCTTCCGCCCCCCCTGCTCGATAGTAATCTCGATCCGCCTGGCCCCGGCATCCAAGCTGTTCTCGACCAGTTCCTTCACCACACTGGCCGGACGCTCGATCACCTCGCCGGCGGCGATCTTGTTCACCAGCAAGTCAGGCAGAACGTGTATCTGCGGCATAGGCGCATCCGTTCGCGAGTCGAGTCAAGAGAATCGGCGACACGTGGTACTACTATACGCCCTGCCGGGGATACGTTCAAACCACGGATAAGAACGCCGCCCCGAGAATCATCCAACGTTGGCAGCACCAAAAGCGGCACGACCAACTCACGGACGCCCCTCGTTGACGAGGTCTCGAACCTTCAGCCTGCCCACCGTGATACCCTTGGAGGATTTCTGCCATCGGCGAATGCTCGCCGTACGTTCTTCTGACGCCACGGACTGCTTGACCGGGACCAGCCTGGCTACAGGAGAGCCGTGACGCGTGATCGTGACCTCCTCGCCCTTCTCGACGCGTTTGAGCAACTCGTAGAAATGTACATTGGCCTCATGTGCCCCGACGATGCTCCTCCTGTGATCTGTCATGCGCGCACTCTGGTGGAGAAACCACCAGCAACTCGTCCACCTGATGCCTCGAGCCACGTCAACTCGGCTATCGGACTCACGCTGCAGCTTCAGACACTTCCCATCTGCATGGGGCGTGACAGAACCGACGAGGTGCGCCAGACGGCATACGACAGGTGATCAATCCTCTTCAGGGGGTTCCCCGCCAAGGGCGGGCTGACAGGCCGGCCGTTGTACGGCCGTACGTGTTCAGCGTGCTGGGGTCTGGCTCTTTTTGCCCAAATGCGGTTCGCGGTGCAATTTGGAGAGGTTGGCTCAGTCCGGCGGGACTCGTCGGCGACAAGAAGACGGCAAAAGTGCCTGACCCGCTGTCTTGCACGCTGAACACGTACAAGCGGTCTGCTGCCGGCTCACTTCCATGCCGGCCGGACCAACCGCAACGAGGGCTGCGGCCTCTGTCACGGACCCGGACAGCACGGGCGCTGTGCCCCCGATCTCCGAGGCATGGAACTTCGGCACGTCGACGGTATAATGACCGCCTGCAGCAGGGTCAAACCGTCCGGGCGACCGCCCTCCGCCTCGGCTTCTGACACCGACGGCTGTTCGGGTTGTTTGGTATGACTTCCTTGGGGCGTATTGGGCTGGGTTACGACCCATCATAAGAGGGGCGGCCGTAGGAAGTGACAGTGAAGCGAACCGACATTCGTAACGTGGCGATCATCGCCCACGTGGACCACGGCAAGACCACCCTCGTCGATCAGATGCTCCGGCAGTGCGGACAGTTCCGCGACGCCGAGCTGAAGGGCGAGCGCATCCTCGACTCCAACGACCTGGAGCGCGAGCGGGGCATCACCATCCTCGCCAAGAACATCGCCATCCGCTACAAGGACACCAAGATCAACCTGATCGACACCCCCGGCCACGCCGATTTCGGCGGCGAGGTCGAGCGGGTCCTGAAAATGGCCGACGGAGCGCTGTTGCTGATCGATGCCTTTGAAGGCCCGATGCCACAGACGCGTTTTGTGCTCCGCAAGGCGTTCGAGTATGACCTCAGGCCGTTGGTGGTCGTCAGCAAAATGGACCGGCCGGACGCCCGCCCGCACGATGTCCTCCACGAGACCCTTGACCTCTTTCTGGAACTCGGAGCCGATGACGAGACGGCCGACTTCCCGATCATCTACACCTCGGCCGCCGAGGGGTGGGCCTCGACCTCGCCGGACGAACACCCGGACAACATCTATGCCCTGTTTGAAATGATCCTCAAACAGGTCCCGCCTCCCGAAGTCGACATCGATGCTCCCCTTCAGATGCTGATCACCACGTTGGACTACAGCGACTACGTCGGGCGAATCGGCATCGGCCGCGTCTTCCGTGGCCGCCTGAAGGTCGGACAGCCGGTCACGGTCATCTGCCGAAACGGGGAACCCAAGACCGAGAAGATCGGCGAAATCCATGCCTTCGACGGCCTCGGGCGACGGGCCGTGGACGAGGTCACCGCCGGAGACATCTGTGCCATCGTCGGCCTGGAATCAGTGGATATCGGCAACACCATCGCCGACCCCGAGCATCCCGAGCCGCTGGCCGTCATCCGTATCGATGAGCCGACCCTGCACATGAGCTTCCGGGTCAACGACTCGCCTTTTTCCGGCCGGTCGGGAAAATTCCTCACCAGCCGCCACCTCCGCGATCGACTGGAGAAGGAACTGCAGAGCAACGTGTCGCTGCGCGTCGAACCCGGTTGCACACCCGAGGAATTCCATGTCTCCGGGCGGGGCCTGCTGCATCTTTCCGTGCTTATCGAGAACATGCGTCGCGAAGGCTATGAGCTGGCGGTCGGCAAGCCCAAGGTCATCTACCACGAGCAGAACGGCAGGAGAACCGAGCCCGTTGAGCTGTGCGTGATCGAAGTCCCGCCCAAATACGTCGGCGCGGTCATGGAACTGATGGGCGGCCGAAGAGGCATATGCGTCAGGATGGAAACGCGCGGCGAGTACACACACATCGAGTTCACTGTTCCCGCCCGCGGCCTGATCGGAGCACGCAACCGCCTGCTCACCGCCACCAACGGCACGGCCATCATGCACCACAACTTCCACCAATATGAGGATTTCCGCGGCAGCATCGCCGGTAGAACGAACGGCTCCCTGATTGCCAGCGAGACCGGAACCGTCACGGCTTATGCCCTAGACAACCTCGCCGACCGGGGCACGTTCTTCGTGAAGCCGACTGACCAGGTCTACGCGGGCCAGATCGTCGGCGAGCACTGCAAGGACAAGGACATCGAGGTGAACGTCTGCCGGGCCAAGAGAATGACCAACATCCGGGCGGCCTCGGCCGACAAGACCGTCGTGCTCAAACCGCCGCGGGAAATGACCTTGGAGATGGCCCTTGAGTTTATCGAGGAGGACGAGCTCGTGGAGGCCACTCCAGATGCCGTTCGTATCCGCAAGCGCTTGCTTGACAGCAACGCCCGAAAGCAGGCCGCCCGACGCGAGGCGGCCGGCGTCTCCGAAGCCTGACGAACAACACAATGCCGCCGAGTTATGCGGCCCCACCCCTTGCTAAGATTCCCTGCTCTTCGCCTCAGAAGCGTGGCTGCTGAAACTGCAATCTTCCTGTTGCATCCTGTCCGACGAGGTGTTAGAATCCCGCACCATCTCATCACTGGAGAAGAGATTGGCCTGGAGAATCAAAACCCAAAGGAAGAAAACCCATGAAAGCTGTCTTGGTGCTCATTGTCCTGGCGGTCGTCGTCATCGGACTGGTTTACAAGTTCGGAGGATACGCATCCTTCGATCCAACGGCTCAGGGCCGGGAAGCCAAAGGCAAAATCCAGCCCGGCATGACCGTCAAGCAGGTGGTCGACATTGCCGGACCGAACGGCAAGTTCCACAACATCAGCGTGCTGAAACAGAAGATTCGCGGGCAGGACGTGGTGAAAACCGTCAGGGGGCCGGCGATGAGTCTGAACCCCGACCAGTTGAACGCGAGGATCCAGCGTAACGAGCTGCCGAACGGCTTCACCATCGAGTATGTCTTCTCCCAGCAGGCGGCCTTCGAGGTCATCTTCGACAGCACCGGGAAGGTCACGGGCATCGAGAATGTGACAACCATGGCCGACCTGCTGAACAGTCGGGAGGATTGACCAAAAGGCCGGAGGAAAGCCGGACGCGAGGTCCACGGACCTGGCGGCCGTCAGGTCGGAGGTCTTGCCATGCCCGTTCAATTCCGACGTGATGAACTGCCCGCTGACGACAACGACGTGCGACAGAGGGTTGTCTGGGAAGCAAACGGGTCCACAAAGGTTGGCGATGTTGCGAGAGCCGTATATGCCGGGCTCTGGGTCTCCGTCCCCGGTGCCGTGGGCCTGTGCCTCGGCCTCAACCTGATAAAACGGGCCCTGCTGGCCGCTGAGGTGCTTTCGAAGGACAACGACTACTGGCGGGAGACATGGATACCCATGCTGCTGTTCTGCTTCTACGGCGGCCTGCTGGGAGCAGGCATCGCCTGGCGAGTCACCTCTGCGGTGAGCCTGGGCGGCCCGGCGATATGGCTCGCCGCCGGTGCAAGCCTCATACTGGTTCTCCTTGCCGGGATAGGCGCGTCGACCTGGTTTGTGTTCCCCGGCAACGTTCCTTCGACCTGCTGGATTGGCCTGGGCCTGCTGGTCGGTGCCGCGGTCGTCGGCGTCCACGCTGTCAACGCCTGGAATGATTGACATCTGGCCTCCAAGAGCTTACCACGCCCCTCTGGAGCCAAGACTCAACCGAGCTTGAAAGCCACGGTCTGCCAAACCACAAGGTAGGAGCTTCCATCGTGTCAAGATCCATTGCGATTCTCGTCGTGTCGAGTATCTCGGGAGTTGCCCAAGCCGCCGACGTCCGCGAGGCGCATGCGGACGTCCTGCAGCCGCTCCCCGCGGCGGACGTCAAGATCGGCGGTTACGTCGGTCATCGTCTCGACCGCAATCTTCGCGGCATCTTGATGCACAAGGATGAGAACGCCCTGCTGGAACCGTTCCGCGAGCGCGGTCCCAAGCAGAGCGCCTGGGTCGGCGAGCACATCGGCAAATGGCTCTCGGCCGCGTCATGGATGTACGCTTACTCGCATGATGAGCAGATGCTCGCCAAGCTCAAACGCGTGGCCGGCGGCCTGGTCGCGACCCAGATGCCCGACGGCTATCTTGGCACCTATGCCGACAAAGACCGTTGGACGGGCTGGGACGTCTGGATTCACAAGTACAATATGCTGGGCTTGCTCGACTATTACGACGTGACCGGCGACATCGCCGCGATCGCGGCATGCCGAAAGATGGGCGATCTGCTCGTCAACACTTTTGGCCCCGACAAACGGGACATCCTCAAGGCCGGTGAGCACTTGGGCATGGCCTCGGCCAGCATCCTGGAGCCGGTATTGATGCTCTACCGCCGAACGGAAGAACAGCGGTATCTGGAATTCGCCAATTACATCGTTGAGGCCACTGAGCGATCCGACGGACCAAGGATCATCAGCACTCTCCTTAAGGACAGCGACGTTCAAAAGGTCGCCAACGCCAAGGCCTACGAGATGCTGTCGGACATCATCGGAATGATCGATTTGCACCGCATCAGCGGCGATGACCGGCTACTGCGGGCCGCGATGGCGGCCGGCGACGACATTATCCGACACCGTCTCTACATCACCGGCGGCTGCACTTTTGGCGAGCATTTCAGAGACGAGGGATACCTGCCCAACGCGGGCCACGTGGCCGAAACCTGCGTGACCATGAGCCTGATGCAGTTCTATCACGATCTGCAGGGCCTGACCGCCGACGTGAAATACGCCGATTCGGCCGAGAATCTGATCCTCAATCACCTGCTCGCCTGTCAGCGGCCCGACGGCGAACGCATCTGCTACTATACGCCGCTGTGGGGCCACAAGTTCTACTTCGACTTCCTCGGCTGCTGCATCTCCAGCGGCCCGCGGGCCCTGGCGATCATCCCGTCGATGTACTACCTTCGATGGAGAACCTCGGCGGTGACAGCAACAGACGCGGTTGGCGTGTACATGATCGGAGAGAGTACACTGGATACCACCCTGCCCAAGGGAGCGAAAGCCCACGTCGAGCAGAGGACGGACCATCCTTTCTCGGGTAGGGTACTCATCACGGCATCCGATGCAAACCGCAAGGGATATTCTCTGTCCGTACGCATACCAACCTGCGCCCCGAAACCGACTGTTACAGTGGGCGGCCAGGTCTTGCCATTCAATCCACCGGCTTCACAGTGGCTGATCGGTGCGTTGGTAGGTGACAGTCCCATCACCATCGAGATCGACCTTCACCTGACCTGGAAGATCATCGAGGGCACCGGCGCCAACACCGGTCTCTTTGCCCTGCAGTACGGCCCGGTTGTGTATGCGTTCGATCTGGATGCCAACCACGAGGTCCCGGGAGCCATGAACTGCGCGTTCGACATGGACCTCAAGTCGCTCGCCCCGCAGTTGATCAAAAAAGACGATCGATGGACGGCCAGAGTCCACGGCCACGTCCGGCAGGCCGACGGATCGTGGAAACCGGCCGAGATCACCCTGCTCCCCTTTGCCGACGCCGGTGTGACCGGGTATTTCAGCGTCTGGCTCATCGACCGCGCCCGCTATAACCCCAACGGCATCTCGCTGTTCACCCAGGTCCACGAAAACACCTCACGGCCGGGGACCAACCGCGGCTCGTTCGCCGACAACTCGACGGCCACCTTCACCAGCACCGACAACGGCGAGAAGCGTGACCAGGACTGGTTCGAGGTCGATGCCGGCTGGCACGCCAAGTTCAACGTCATCGTCTTCCGCCACGGCAAGGCCACGCCGGCCGGCGGATGGTTCGACACCAGCAAGGGCAAGCCGAAGATCCTGCTCAAGAGCTGGCACGACTACAAGGAAGTGGCCGAGATCGCCGATTACCCGGCCACAACTGCCACCAGCCCCGGCACCCTCACCGACGGCCAGGCCTTCCGAGTGGTCATCCCCAAGGACAAGCGCGAACCGGCCTTCCGCGTCCGAGTCACCGGCACCCCCGCCGCCGGCAACAGCCCCGCCCAGAACTCCGCCAGTTGCAGCGAGATCCAGGTCTTCTACGATCCGACAATGGAATGACGCTACCGAAGTCGGGTTCATGAGACTCTGGGCGGGTGCCACTGGCGGCTTGCCCGCCAGTGTCCTCTTGTTCAGGACAAGGCCGACGCTGGAATAGAAACGGGCTACTGACAGCCTACGTGCCCCGATTACGTGTTTAGCGTGTGCGGCGTGGGCTGCTCGGCCCGGAATCCCTTCCGGGCCGCCTCGCGCGGCGGAATCCGTTCCGCGTTTGATGAGGATGAGGATAGGAATCCTCCACGCGAAAGGCCCCAGTCGGGTGGCCCACCCTTCGCAGCAGCGAAGGATGGGAGCGCGATGATCGATTACGCTGAAAAACCCGTCGAACGGCAACCGCAAGACGCCGGGCACCACCAGCGACTCGCCCGCCAGTGTCTTCCTGCTCAGGACAGGGCACGGACAGCCAAGCCGACCGTGGCGTCTTCTGGAAGATGCCCAGACTCGGGAAGCATCGGGCCGTGCAGCAAGGCGTGAGGCAATGAAAGCCCCTGCTTTCCCGATCTGCAACCTGCAATACCTCAATGCCTCCTGGCGGCGTTGAGGCTACGCCGGCACGACGAACGGCTCGCGATACTCGCGCGTCAGCATCTCGTTGGCCTTCTCGTTTCCGACGAACCGTTCGGCCTTCACGTCAAACGCCAGCTTCGGTCCGACGTGGTACTTCAACCCGTCGACCGGCACGGCGTTGTCCTTCAGATGCTCCTGGATCCTCGCGAACGTCTCGTGGGCCTCCTGGTTGTCGCCGAACGCCTTGTTCGCCGAGTCAAACGGCTGGTCGGTGCCCAGCCGATAGGAAATGTTCCCCAGGTGGCACAGCGCACTCGACAGATGCCCTTCGAGGCAGTCCGCGGTGAGATCAGTATGCTTACGGCTATAAACCGCGTTGATGAAATTGCGATGGTGATCGCCCCCGCCCCCGAACTCCTTAACCACCTTGCCGTTCAGGTCAAACGCCGCCCCGCCCTCGTACTTGGGCACCACCACGTACCCCTCGTCTCCGTAGAAGATCACTCCCACGCCCGCTCCTTTGTGTTGCTTCGTTTTCAGACCGCGACATTCAAAAAGGATCTGGCAGTCCCCATAGTCCAGCAGCGTCAGTTGCGTGTTCGGCGTCTCGCCGTCGTCCTTGTAGCCGAATCGCCCGCCCAGACACACGACGCTGTCGGCCAGCCGGTCCTTTTTCAACCCCCACCGGGCGATGTCCATCTGGTGAATCCCCTGGTTGCCGAGGTCACCGTTGCCATAAGCCCAGAACCAGTGCCAGTCGTAGTGCAGTTGCTTGCGCGTCAGCGGCACCTTCGGCGCCGGGCCGAGCCAGAGGTCGTAATCGATCCCAGGCGGGATCGGCTGTTCGCCGCCGGCAATCCCGATACTGCCGCGATCGCGGTAGCACAGGCCGTGTGCCATCGAGACCTTGCCGATTCCACCCTTATGCACGTACTCAATAGCCTCAATCATCCCTCTCATCGACCTGCACTGTGTCCCGCACTGGCAGATACGATCAAGCTGCCGGGCGACCTCAACCAGCCGCCGCCCTTCCCAGACGTTGTGGCTGATCGGCTTTTCCACGTACACATCCTTGCCCGCCTGCATCGCCCAGATCGCGGCCAGCGAATGCCAGTGGTTCGGCGTGGCGATCGACACGGCATCTATCGACTCGTCGTCGAGAACGCGGCGAAGATCCTGCTCGCACTTGGGGACCTTCTTGCCCTTCTCCTCGCACATCTTCACACCGTTGGCAAACAGGTTGGAGTCAACATCGCATAAGGTGGCGACAGTTACGTCATCCATCCCAAGGTAAGCCTTGATGTGATTCTGTCCCTGGCCGCGGAAGCCGATGCAGGCAATCCGCAACTGGTCGTTCGGCCCAGCCTTCCTCGCCCGTCTTGGCTCGGCGGCAAAGGCCCCACGACCCACGGCCACACCGCCCGCCGCAGCCGCCGCCGCAAGCATCGAATCTTCCAGAAAACGTCTGCGCGTAATACCTCTCATCGTGTGCTCCTCACAAGGCCCTTTCCAACCGCCGTTCACAATTCACTCAATGTCCTGAGTAGACTTGCACAGTGTACTGAGAAGTCGCCGACAAGCCAAAACCGCTGCCTTGGGCCGCGCCGGGCGCGATGTCCACGGCTCCGCGTGGACATGTCTTCTTACAGTCCGGGTGCCGCTGACGGCTCGTCCGCCAGTGGTTCCTCCCGCCTCAGACAACCGGCGATCGTTCACGCCCCAATGTATCTCGCGTACACCGCCCGGGCCTCTTCCGGCTTATTCGTTCCTTTGATCAGCGCCCGCCCGTCGGCGAACACCGTGATCTCATAGTCATCGACGCTCACCTTGAGCAGCAGCGGGTTGAGCTTGGGCTCGGATCGTGCCAACGGCCGCAACCTCGCGGCAAGGGCAGGCAAATCGACCGCCCCCGCCCGGCTCGGATAAACCTGCACCGCGTTCCGCCCGCAGAGTCTCACTGTCCGACTCGCGAACGCCCCCTCCAGGTATTCGAATCGCCCCTGTTTGCAGCATGGACAATCGCCCTGCTCAAATGCCTTCCGCACATCCAGCCGAGACGACCGCCCCGTCCACGCATCAAAGCTCAGCAGGCGCCGGTCCACCGCTTCCTTATGCCCGCTGAGGATCTTGATCGCTTCCATCGCCTGATGGTTGGCCACCATGCCGACGACCGGCCCGAGGATGCCGGCCGTATCGCACGTCGGGCTCATCTCCATCGGCGGCGGATCTTCAAACACGCATCGCAGACAGGGCGTCTCGCCGGGAATGATCGGCATCGACAGGCCCGTCGAGCCGACACACGCCCCATACACCCACGGCCGGCCGGTCTTGACCGCCAGATCATTGATCAGAAAACGCGTTTCAAAGTTGTCCGTCGCATCGAGAATTAGATCGGCACCCGCGGCCAGCTCGACGATATTCGTGTGACTGACATCATCGACTACCGCCTCAACCGTCACCCCACTGTTGATCCGCGCCAGTTTGCGTCGCGCCGCCTCAGCCTTGGGCAACCCTTCCCGAACATCGTCCTCATCAAACAGCACCAAGCGATGCAGATTATCCAGCTCGACGACGTCACGGTCGACGATTCGCAGGAAACCAACCCCGGCGCGGACGATGAGATTGGCCAGCGTGCTGCCCAGCGCCCCGCACCCCACCAGCAGCACGCGCGAAGCCAGCAGCCGCCGCTGCCCTTCCGGGCCAAAAGGCGCGAACAATACTTGCCGGCAATACCGATCAGCCGAATCTCTCTCCGCCGTCGTATTGCGGCTGTGGCCTTGCTCCATCACGCGTCTCGCATACCACTGCCCATGAGCAGCGCTCCGATTCCGCGACTCCAAAACTGCTATCGTATCCCAATGCACACCGCCTGCCCTTGTGTTACAATACCTCTTCCCCAATTGGCCTGCCAGAAGGGCCCGTCGGGGCGGACCATGACCATGAGCCGAACCAACAGCCAGACAACAGAAGATTCATCGGCCCTCACCGATGCCCCCGGCGGCCTCGGCCGATATGCCAAGGACTGGATGTCCGACGAGCAGGCAGCCCGCTATGTGGTCTCCCGCCGTCCGGACCGCTACAAGCACTATGACATCGAGCAGAAGCTGGTCGGAAAGTGGCTCTCCCTGTGCGCCCCCGGGGCCACCGTTCTGGACTTCCCCTGCGGGACGGGGCGATTCAATGAGTTGGTCCGCCAATGCGGCCACCGGCTGATTCGGGCCGACCGCTCGACGGCCATGCTTGCTCAGGCCCGGACCCACGGCCCCAACGACCACTCCTTGGGCAATATCTGCTGCGATCTGGCGCATCCTCCGTTCCCTGACAACAGTGTGGACATCATGATCCTCTGGCGGATCTTTCATCACCTTCGCTCGTGGGACGATCGCCGTACTGTTCTCCAGCAGGCCGCCCGCGTGGCTCGAAAGTACGTCATCATGTCCTTCTACGACCGGGCCTGCCTGACCTACTGGGCCCAGGTTTTCGCCCAGAAATGCTTTCGCACCCGCCCGAAGCTCGGCGGTGCGATCCGGACCTCGGATCTGCTCCACCTCACGGCAAGCCTCGGCCTGAGCCCGGTTGAGATCCACCACTACCGTCGGTTCATCTCTCTCAACTCGGCTGCATGCTTCCGGCTGTCACAGTGAGATCGAGACATGCACAGACAGCTCAAGCCGATCTACCTCATCCAGATGAACCACTTGGACCCGATCTGGCGACGCTGCTGGGACCACCGGTTCGAGTGCGAGGGTCGGACCTTCGCCAGTTACGCCGATCTGCAAGAAGCAATTATCAGCGACTGGATCAAGACGGCCGAACGAGGAAAGACGGCATTCGTGCTCGAGCAGACCGTCTCGCTTCGCAAGTACCTGGAGCGGCACCCCGAACACTACGGCACGCTCAAACGGCTGGCCCGTGAAAAACGATGTGAAGTCCTGGCCGGCGGCGAGGTGATTCCCGACGCCAACATGCCCCTCGGCGAGTCGCTTGTCCGCAATCTTCTCTACGGCATCCTGTGGGTGGAAAAGACGTTGGGCATCCCGGTCAACATCGGCTGCCGGAATGACGGTTTCGGCTCATCGGCTCAGATCCCGCAGATCTTCCGTCAATGCGAAATCCGCTGGTTGCCCTTCCTGAGTTACAGGACTCCGACCGGCGACTACTGGCGAGGTCTGGATGGTTCGACGCTGTATGTGCGGGCACCGCAGGCCAGGCTATTGCTCGGCACAAGCGTCAAACTGGCACCGTGCGACGCCTGCAAGGGCAAGGGCTGCGAGGCCTGCCAGGACCGCGGTTTCGATCAGAACGTCCGCGTGGAGTTGACCAGTTGGCTCGAAGACACCGGCAAGGAACCATTCGGTCTGATCAGCTTGGGCGGCGAGGAAACGCTGCCATGCATGGACCTTGAAAAGCAGGTGGCTGAGCGGGCCGTAAATGCGAACGGCATCGAGTATCGTTTCGGTATCTACCAGGACCTGCTGCCGCACGTCGCGGCTGAGCTGGAGGCCGTCGACAATCCTCCGCCCGAGCACGTAGCCGCTGATCCCGACATTGCCCTGTCGTCGGCCGGCTGCTGGGTGACGCGCATCAAGCTCAAACAGCGAAATCGCCGGGCCGAACACGCCCTTCTGGCCGCCGAGACCCTGGCGGCCTGGGCGTGGCTGCGCGGCGAACAGTACCCGACCGACCTGCTCGCTGACACGTGGCGTTCGCTGGTTTTCACACACTTTCACGACGCGATCACCGCAACGCACATCGATGCCGCCTACGCCGAGTTGATGAACCTCTACGACTGGCTCGATGCCGACACCCAGGCGTTCACCGCCCGTGCCGCTCATGCGATAACCAAGCGATCGGCCCAAAACGGCCAGGACCGACCGGCAACCATCTTCAATACGCTCAGTTGGGCACGCACCGCCCCGGTAAGCGTCGAAATCGCCGGCTGGCCGACGGAATGGGCAACCGCTTGTGACGACCAGGGCCCGTTGCCGGTATACGGCGTTGACCGGCGGCAGGACGACACGGCCGTGATCCACACCCTCGGTCGTGATGTCCCCTTGCTGGGGTCTCGCGGCATTCGCCTGTCTCCGGCTGCCCAGCCACCCGCGGTCGAGACTCTCGAAGGCGACTCGATCGAGAATGAGCGATTTCGAATCACATCCGACGAACACGGAATCACCAGCATCGTCGACAAATCAACCGGCGATGAACTCATCAGGCCCGGGATGTTCTACTCCGGCGAGTTGATCCTCGAACACGACTACGGCGACCCCTGGGCCACGCGTCGAGCCGATCATCACCGCGAGCGACTCAGCCCGCTGACCCGACGATCCGCGGTACGGCGGGTCCCCGGTGGTTGCGAGATCATCTTTGAGGGCGAGCATCCCGGCAATCCCAGCGACTTCGAAGTTGTGTGGCTCACCTGGAAGCAGCGCGTGCTTCTGCGCGATGGGTTACCCTACGTCGAGTTTGTCACGCAAGTCGATTGGGATACCTACAACCGCCGGATTCGCATCGCCTTTCCTACCACCGCTCATGGTGACGACGGTGATTACGAGATTCCGTACGGCACCGTCCGGCGAGGTCGGTACGAACCGACCTACGAGGCCAATGGTGTCAACGGCGACTGGCCCGCGATTCACTGGGCCGCACCTGCCAGCGAGGACACCCGCGCGGCGATCATCAACCGGGGCGAGTGCAGTTATCGAATCGAAGACGGCACGGTGCTGGTGTCGCTGCTGCGCAGCCCGGGCTCGCCCTGGTGCCTGCACGAGCCGCAGTTCTATCGCATGCCGCTGTTCGACGGGATGCGCGACGCCGGAAAGCACGAATTCCGGCTGGCGATGTTGCCTTTCAAGGGACCATGGCAGGACAGCGGCGTCACGCAGGCCGCTTGGAGTTACAACGCCCCACTTCCGACCGTGGCAGACTGCACTGCGGCGGTGCCCTCGATGGGACTCGGTCTGTCAGCCAAGGGAACGATGATCAGCGCGGTCAAGCGAGCCGAAGACGGCGACGCCCTGATCGTCCGGCTCTACGAATACGCCGGGCGCGGCGAAACCGCCGACCTGCAGATACCTGAGGGCTTCGCCAAAGCCCAGGCCGTCAACCTGCTCGAACGACAGGGATCACCTCTGTCCGTCAAAGACCGTTCCGTCCAGATCGAGATGAAACCGTTCAAGCTGGTGACCGTCCGCGCGGAACGATGACCATTGGGCCGATGTTCACAGTCTCACCTTTCGGTCAAACGCCGTCTGCGGAAATAATCGAGAGCCACCGCCATGACAATGATCGCCCCGATCGCGATTTCCTGGACATAGTTCTCCCAGCCGGCGAGGGTGCAGCCGTTCACCAAACTGGTCAGCATGAACGCGCCCACCAGGGTGCCCAGGATGCTGCCCTGACCGCCCATCAGCGAGCCGCCGCCCACAACGACCGCGGCGATCACCTGCAGCTCGATGCCCGCCGAGGCCGTCGGATCGCCCTCTCGCATGTTCGCAAAGGCGAGCAGTCCCGCCAAACCTGCGAAGAGCCCCCCAAGCGTGTACAGATACACCTTCTGACGATTCACGCGTATGCCGCTCAGCCTGGCGGCCAACTCGTTTGAGCCCAAAGCGAAGGTCCGCCGTCCGAAAGCCGTCCAGTTGAGCACCACCGCCGCCGCGACGCCAAGAGCCAACGTCATCCAGATTGCGGGGGCCAGCCAAGTGGATGAACCCAGAGGCTGAACGAAGCTGACCAGGCTTTCCGCCTCGTTCGGTGGGCGGACGACCTGGTTGTCGGCCAGCCGCCGCGTCAGGCCGCGGATAGCGCTCAGTGTCCCCAGCGTGGCGATAAAGGGCACAATTCGCAGCCCTGTAATCAGTAAGGCATTAGCCAGACCGCACAACGCGCCGGTCATCATCGCTACAAGCACCGCCGTCGGGCACGAGTAGCCGGCCTTCAAGGTCAGCGCCGTAGTCACCGCCGCCAGTGCCATCACCGACCCCACGCTCAGGTCGATGCCCCCGCCGATCATGATGAAGGTCATGCCGATGGCGCAGACCCCAACCTGGACCGTCTGGGCTGCAACGATTCGCATGTTGTCGGACCCGAGAAAGGCAAAATTGTCGGACTTGAGGGCGAAAAAGACGACCACCCCGAGCAGCCCGACGACCGGAGTCACCCATTTGTGCCTGGCCCAGAAATCGAGGATGACGCCCACGTTGAAGGCCGTTCTGGAACGCGATGCGACCATGAACACCGTCACCCTCACGATCCCCGCGAAACGGCAGCTTCAAGCGGGTGGAGTAACCGATAGATCTCCGGGCTGTCCACGTTCTCAGGCGTCGCCACGGCCGCCCCGGTGTCGGTGCTGGGCGGCACCGGTTTGCCCGCGAGATGGTCGAGCATCTGTTTGACGCTTTGATAGCCCATCTTGAAGGGGTCCTGCAGAACCACGCCGTCGAGCTTGCGATCCCTCAGGCCCGCGATCACGCGGGGGTTGGCGTCGAAGCCCACGAACCGAGCCTTGCCCGCAAGCTGACGATCCTCCAGGGCGATCAGCATGCCGGCGGCGCTGGTTTCGTTCGGACAGAACACGCCCTCGAACTTGCCGAGGTGGGCAGTGATCATGTTCTCGGCGGCCTTCTTGCCGCTGTTGACGTCCGCCCCCGCATACTGCGGCGGGTCGATCACGGCAATGTCGGCGAAATCCTTCTTCAGGGCGTCGAGGAAGCCCTGCTCACGTTCGCGGGTACTGGCCGAGCTTTCGGCGTAACGCAGCAAGAGAACAGTCCCCTTGCCCTCCATGACCTCGCCCAGTCGCTGACCGGCCAAGGTCCCGGCCCGGTAATTGTCCGTCCCGATGTAGCAGACGAAATCCTTGCCGACCTGCCCGGCCAGCGGCGAGTCAAAGATGATCACCGGAATCTTCGCCTGGACCGCCAGCCGCACGGGGCGTACCAGCGCCTGATCACTCAGGGGGGCCAGGATGATCCCGTCCACGCGAGAGCTGACGAAGCTCTCGACCAGGTTGATCTGAAGCTGGGTGTCATCCTCCTTGGGCGCCGATTTGTAGATGATTTCGACGTTGCCGACCTCGGTGGCGGCCTTTTTCGCCCCGGCCTCCACGGCCTTCCAGTGCTCGTGGGTCAGCCCCTTGGGAATCACCGCGAACCGCAGTCCGGAAGTCTTGCCGCCCGCTTCAGGCGAATCGGACTTGCCGCACCCGAGAACCAGCAAGCCCGCCGCCAACACCGACAATGCAGCCGCAAATCTCATTTTCACTCCCATCTGACGGCGCGAGAACCGAATTCCGCCGCGTCAGCCGAAGATGATATACAGAGCAACCATGGTGATAAACAGCAGCCCGGCCAGGAACTTGTAGTTGCCGATCCCGCGCCAGGCCTCACCCTGGAGAGCCTCGAGCGGGTGCTTCCACACCAGGGCATTGCCGGGATGATCGGCCGGCTGAGGCCGCAGCAGCGAGACAACCACCAGAACCACGGAACACACGACAAACAGATAAAACGCGGCCATCATGAAGTTCAACGACCAACCAGTGTAGTCCTTGAACCATTCGAGCAGGAATACCGTCAGGCCCAGCACCGAACCAGCAACCAGCGTGGCGAACGCCCCCTTTGCCGATGCCCGGCGCCAGAATACGCCCCACAGAAACACCACCGTGATCGGCGGGGCAATGTAACAGATCAGCGAATTGGCCCCTTTATAGATGTTCTCAAACCGCGCAATGTACGGCGTCCACAGAATCGACAGAACCATCGCAACGAACGTCACCACGCGCCCCAGTGTCACCAGTTTGTGGTCCGAGACCTGTGGACGCCACTGCCGGTAGATGTCGTAGCAGAAGAGCGTGGCAATGGAGTTGAGAGCCCCCGAAACGGTGCTCATCAGTGCTGCCAGCAGCGCCGCCGCAACGATGCCCTTGAGCCCCGTCGGAAGCAGGTGCTGAATCATGTGGGCGTAGATGTCCTCGGACTTGTCCCTCACCAGTTTCAGTTCGGTCAGGCCGGCCACCGCCCCGTCAATCTCCGCCTTGGTCAGATCGACGGCCTTGCTGAGATCTTCTCTGCTGACAGCCTTGTCTGGCCCCGCGCTGATCTTCGTCAGATGGTCGTACACCCTCTGCTCCGCCGTCGTCAGAGGTCGCGAAGCCGCTCCGCTCTCTTCCTGCGCCGCCGCCACCGGCAGCGCAGGCATCTTGTTCTGGTGAATCAGCGCCAGGCCGATCGTCCCCGGCATCACGAAGATGAATACCGGCAGGATCTTGATGAAACCGGCGAACAGCGGCCCGACACGGGCATGGTTTTCGTTCTTGGCCCCCAGGACGCGCTGAACGATGGTCTGGTCGGCACACCAGTACCACAGCCCGATCACCGGATACCCGAGCAGCACCGCATACCACGGCAGTTCGGGCAACTGCTCCGCCGTCCGCATCACGTTCAGATACACCGGATCGACGCTGGAGGCCATGCCGCTCCAGCCCCCGGCCTTCGTCAGGCCGATCAAGGTGATGGCGATGGCTCCGCACAACAGAATGATGGTCTGCAGCGATTCGGTCAGCACGACCGCCAGCAGCCCGCCGATGATCGTGTACAACCCGGTGAGCAGACAGATGGCGATGACGCTCTGCATCGTGTCAATGCCGAACATCTTGTTGAGCACCAGCGCGCCGGTGTACAGCGAAAAACCGATGTGAATGAATATTGCCGAGATCATCGACAGAAGCGCAAGCCAGTTGCGACTCGCCCGGCTGTACCGTTTCTCCAGGAAGTCGGGCAGTGTGGTCACGCCCGATCGAAGGTAGAAGGGAGCAAAGAACATCGCCAGGCAGATCAGCGTGAATGGGGCCATCCATTCAAAGCTGCCGTAGGCCAGTCCGCTGAGGTAGCCCACTTGTGCCTGGCTGACCAGGTGGATGGTCGAGATGTTTGTCGAGAACAATGCCAGGCCGATGATCGGCCAGGTCAGCGTCCCGCCGGCGAGGAAGTAGTTCTTACCCTCCGACGCGCGACGGCGATATAGCCCGGCCAGGCAGCCGATGCCGATGATCACCACGAAGTAGACGATGATAATGGCCAGATCGAGGCCCTTGATCGCCAACTGCAACGCAAGCATCAAACGTCTCCCGACCTGTCCTGGAGATCACCCCTGCCTCTCTGCACGACGGGGCGGTGCAGGTCTCACGGCATCTGAAATCTCAAATCTCAGATCTCAGATCTGCAATCTTCAATTGCCGTGTCTGGCCCTCCGGCGCGCCGCCCCTTGCTCTCCCACCCCCGCCTCTCATGTCAATCCGTGTGGAATACCTCTTCGCCGACAGCCCACCATTCGCCCTTCTCACGAATCGGCAGCGGCTCCTGCAACGGGTCGGTCAGTTTCCACCAGTCCTGCATGGCCTTGTAGGTCTTCATCTTCTCCATGTCGGCCTTGATATCCTCGCCGGTGTATTCGTAGTAGGCGAACAAGTACCACTTGTCCTTCTCGACCTCCTTCAGAAAGATCGAGTAGTTGCGGATGTTGCACTCGCGAATGACCTGCAGAACGCTGGGCCAGGTATCGGCATGCAGCCGCTTGTACTCGGGGATGGCCTCCTTCTTCACGCCGATCACCGCCCCGAATCGCTGCACCTTGCACTTGGGCTGGGCACAGCCGGTCGCGGCCAAGAAGATCAACAAGACGGACCCGATCAGAGAGGTTTTGGCGACGCTCTTCATGGTCACTCCTTCGCAATCGCAGCGAGTTATGGACGCAGTACTATCAGCCAAGAGCCGGAAGCTGACGGCCTCGGTGTCACGCTAATTCTTTCCCAACTCCTTCGCCCGATCGAAGGCTGCCAGCACGGCCTCGCGAATGGCCTTGTCCACTCCGGCGGCATTCATGGCATCGAGTGCCGCCTGGGTCGTGCCGCCCTTGCTGGTCACCTTGCGTCGAAGCTCGGCCGGCGGCTCGCCGGTCTCCAGCATCATCCTCGCAGCTCCCAGGCATGTGTGCGCGGCCAGCTTGAGGGCCTCTGCCTCGCTCAGCCCGCAGGCCACCCCTCCGGCAACCATGGCTTCCACGAAATAATAGAAATAGGCCGGCCCCGAACCCGATATAGCCGTGACCGCGTCAATCAGCGACTCGTCCTTCACCACTACGCTCGCCCCGCCGGCATCGAACAGCGCCTGCACATCGGCCACGTCTTGAGCAGTCGCAAAACGACCCGGACAGACGCCTGCCACGCCCGCGCCGACAAGAATCGGCAGGTTGGGCATCACCCGGACCACCCGAAGGTTGATCTGCGGAAAGAGGGACTCCACCCGACCGGTACTGACGCCGGCCATGATGCTGACGATGAGCTGATCCTGCCGCACATGATCCGCGAGCGGCGTGATGGCCTCGGCGAAGCTCTGAGGCTTCACCGCGAGGACGATGCGTTGAGCCTCCGCCACCAATTGAAAGCTGTCCCGGACCGCCGCGACACCGAACTTCTGAACCATCAGTTCTCTTCGCTGCTCAGCCGGGTCATAGACTGCAAGCCGGCTGCTCTTGAAAAGCCGGTTCCCGACCGCGGCGGAGATGATCCCCTCGGCCATGTTTCCCGCGCCGATGAAGCCGTACTCGTATCGTCGAGGCACTGACACACCCTCGCCGGCAAGTTCCAAGAACTCAACCTGACAGCCGTCCGCTCAAACAAGACTCCAAGCGTGGCACATTGTACCGGGCATCACTTGGTTCTCAACGTTCGATCAGGAATGGCGCCAGAAAACCTGCCGGCCTGCGGATCGGCGGAGCGGATATGCGCGTCAAAACACGCCCGTGACGAAGAACGACCGATTACTCGCTGGCCACCGCCAAGTGATGCAACGGCATGCCCGGGACGCCGATGTCGTACCGCCAGACTGCGTTTGTCACGGTTTCCGTGACGAACAGAGAAGCCGCGTACTTCGATCCCGGCGGACCGAAACAGCAGTTGGTCGGGTTGTCTCCGGGAGTCACGAGCCGGCCGATCGGCCTGCCGGACGGATCAACCACGTAGACACAGGCTGAGCCATACCAGGCCACGTACAGATTGCCGTCTTGGTCAAAACACATGCCGTCCGGTCCCACTCCGCCCGAAAGCTGACAGAAGACGTGGCGACTCCCGAGCGTTCCGTCAGGCCGCCGCCGGTAGCGGTAGACCCGGTGTGTCAGCGTCTCGGCCACGAGGACGGCCGAGCGGTCGACCGTGATGTTGATCCCGTTCGGATACGCGAGGCCGGAGTCGACCTGCAGAATGGTCCGGTCGGGCCGGACGTAGTAGACCGCCCCGATCCGGTTTTCGAGCGAGCTGCCATCCGGGTCCGTGAAATAGAAGCCGCCGTCGGCGTCAATGGCCACATCATTGGGCCCATTAAACGGGTGACCCTCATAAGATTCAGTAAGGGCTGAAATAATGCCCTCAGGTGAAACCCGGACAATCGCCTTCCGCTTGCACTCACAGCAGATGTAATGGCCGTCGGCGTCGAATTGCCCGCCGTTGGGACCCGGCGTCTCGGCCACCCGGGTTTTCTTACCGCTCATGGTGACTCTGGAGATAAAGCCACCGTGAAGATTGACGACCCACAGGCGGCCTTTCGGATCGAATGCCGGCCCCTCGCAAAACTTGAAGCCGCCAGCGACTTTCACAGGCTCTGCGTTCAGGTTCACTTCGTCTCCTTGCTGCTCCGGCGTCAATCTCTCCGAGTGAACAAATGGTAATCGGTCGCCTTTGGGGCACAAGGGGGCCGGCACGTGACGCGGACGGGAATCTCGCTAGAATGCTCGCCTGACACGGTTCTTGTCTCGAACGAAATGAACGAAAGAGGTGACACTTACATGATCAAGATCCTTGTTGCCGATCCTCTCGCGAAGGAAGGCATGAAGAAGATCCAGGAAACCAGCGGCATCGAAGCCGACGTCAAGACCGGGCTGAAGGAAGATGAACTCGCCGCCATCGTCGGCGAGTACGACGGCATGATCATCCGCTCGGGCGTCAAGATCACCGCCAAAGTCTTGGCCAACCCGGGCAAGCTGCGGGTGATCGCACGCGCGGGCGTCGGTGTTGATAACGTGGATCTCCAGGCGGCCACGAGGGCCGGTATCCTGGTGATGAACACGCCGGATGCCAACACCGTGAGTACGGCCGAGCAGACCATGGCCCTGATGCTGGCTCTGTCCCGCCATGTTCCCAAGGCTGATGCCCACGTCCGCGAGAAGAAATGGGATCGCAAGGCTCTCACCGGAACACAGTTGGCCGGCAAGACGCTGGGAATCATCGGCTTGGGGCGCGTGGGCAGCGCGGTGGCTCGCCGGGCTTTGGCCTTCGATATGAAGGTCATTGCGTACGACCCGTTTTTCTCCGGGGAAACAGCGTTGGACGGACAAGTCATTCTTTGCCGCACGCGGGAGGAGGTCTTCGCCAAGGCCGATTACCTCACCCTTCATACCAAGCTCAGTGACGAAACGAGGCAGATGATCAACAAAGAGAACATCGCCAAAATGAAGAAGGGGGTGCGGATCATCAACAGCTCCCGCGGCGGCGTGATCAATGACGCAGATCTGGCCGAGGCCCTCAAGAGCGGTCATGTGGCCGGGGCGGCCATCGACGTCTATACGACGGAGCCGCCGGCACCCGACAACCCGCTGCTGACGGCTCCAAACACGGTACTGTCCCCCCACCTCGGGGCTTCGACGGAAGAGGCACAGTTGCAGGTAACCCTCGACGCGGTTGAGATTCTGCTCAACTATCTGCTCAAAGGTGAAATCCGCTGGGCCTGTAACGTGGCCGGCTTGCCGCCGCAGCTCACCGCTCGCGACAAGGCCTATCTGGACCTCGCCCAGCGAATGGGGGCGATCCTATCGCACGTCGGTTCGGGAGTGATCGAGACGGTGAGCGTCACCACCCACGGCGAGTCTTTGGAGCCTCTGCTGGGCACCATTCAGAAGCAGATACTCATTGACGTGCTCAGCCCCCATTTCACCTCGCGGCTGAACATGATCAACGTAGACAGCTTCGTGAAAGAGCGCGGTATCAAGCTTGAGCAGACGGCCGACCTGACAGCCAGCGCCGTGACGGACAGCGTCACCGTGGAGGTGAAGACGCGGGACGGCGCCCACGAGGTGACCGGGGAGGTCTTCCTTGACGGCAAACCCAGGATCATGGCGATAAACGGCTATCAGATGAACCTGAAACCCGAAGGCCCCATGGTTCTGATCTTCAACGACGACCAACCCGGCGTGATCGGCCTGGTAGGCACCGTCTTCGGCAAGAACGGGATCAACATCGCCGACATGATGCTCTCTCGGCGGGACAACACGGCTCTCATGGTTCTCAAGCTCGACGAGGCGATTCCGTCCAAGGTGCTGCAGGACCTGGAGAGCCACAAGCCGCCGATCCAGCGTGTTCTGCCGGTAACACTGCCGCCCATTACGGTATAGAGAGGACTTGACATGAATCGTCGCGAGTTGCTCAAGGCCGGCGTAGTCGGATCGATCACATCCGCCTTCGGCGGTTACTTCGTCCAGGGCGCGGAACAAAAACCCTTACGCGTGGGGCTCATTGGCACCGGCTGGTACGGCAAGTCCGATCTTTTCCGGCTCATCCAGGTTGCCCCGGTCGAGGTCGTCTCGTTGTGCGACGTCGACAAGAGGCTGCTCGCGGAAGCGGCGGACCTCGTCGCCGCCCGTCAGGCCTCGAAGAAACGGCCTCGCACCTACGGCGACTATCGCGAAATGCTCAAAGAAAAGGATCTGGACATCGTTCTGATCGGCACGCCCGATCACTGGCACGCCCTGACCATGATCGCGGCGGTCGAAGCCGGGGCTCATGTCTACGTCCAGAAGCCGATCAGCGTCGACGTGGCCGAAGGGGCGGCAATGGTCGCAGCCGCGCGTAAGCAGGGCCGCGTCGTCCAGGTCGGCACCCAGCGTAAGAGCACGCCGCACCTGATCGACTGCAAGAAGAACGTCGTAGAGGCCGGCCTTCTGGGCAAGGTTGGTCACGTGGAGGTGTGTTGCTATTTCCACATGCGAGCGAACGGCAACCCGCCGGTGCAGCCCGTGCCGGACTACCTCGATTACGAGATGTGGACCGGACCCGCGCCCCTGCGGCCGTACGACGGCATTCCCCACCGCCGTTGGTGGCGAACCTTCATGGAATACGGCAACGGCATCGTCGGGGACATGTGCATCCACATGTTGGACACCGTCCGCTGGATGCTCGGCCTGGGTTGGCCGAAGCGCGTCTCGTCCGCCGGCGGCATCCTCGTCCAAAAGGACGGCAAGTCCAACATCAGCGACACTCAGACCGCCACGTTTGAGTACGACGGTCTGAACGTCGTCTGGACGCACCGTACCTGGGGGCACGCTCCTGATCCCAAGTACCCGTGGGCCTTGATCATTTACGGCGACGACGGCACCCTCAAGGCCAGCACCATGAGCTATGACTTTTATCCTGCGGGCAAGAACGAGCCCAGCATCCACAAGGACGTGGTCTACGAGCGCGAGCAATACCCGGAGGATCTGACCGAGAAGGACATCGAGTTGAACGCCGCGCCGGCCACTCGGTTGCACATGAAGGACTTCTTGAACGCCATCGCCACACACGGCAAACCCGTGGCCGACATCGAGGAGGGCCACATTTCCACCGCTTCCTGCATCCTGGCCAACATCGCCATGAGAGTCGGGCGCACACTGGCCTGGGACGCCGCCAAAGGACAGGTGGTCGGGGATGACGAAGCCAACCGCCTGCTCAAGCGGGCCTACCGGACACCGTGGGTACATCCGGCGGATAAGACATAGGACGGTCAGGCACACCCGTCCGGTTCAGGCCCGTGGGCGCGTTCGGGGGGCGCGGGGGGCGCCGTCGGGCCCCAGGGCATAGCACCTAAAAGAGTTATATAGAGCCTATATACGCCTTATTAGTCTTATGCCTGGCGGCGGCGCGGCGGCGGGCGAAGGTTGGGACGGGGCGGGGGGATTTGAGATTTGAGAGGGGGTTGAGGGGTGCGGGGTGGGAGTTGGGGGCTGCCGATTGGGAGTCGGCGGGTTGGGGGTTGGAGCGAGGGAGGGGTTGGGCTCGTTCGGCGCGGGGGGTGTGACAGTGGGCTTGGGGGGATTTGAGATTTGAGAG
>DAOOIV010000017.1 GCA_035384605.1 Phycisphaerae bacterium | reverse complement strand
CCCAAGGCCCCAGAATGGATTCTGGGGCCAGCAGCAATGGATTCTGGGGCCAGCGAGAATCACCGCTGCTTCCGGAGTTCACCGGTGGTGAGGTTCATGGGCAACGGCAAAACACGGCTCACTCTCAATTCTACATTCACAATTCTGCATTCCCCGGCGTTGCCGTATGCAACGCTGGGGTAAAGCCACCGGCTCGTTTTACTGTGATGCCGCCAGGGCCTGATCGATGTCCGCGATGATGTCCTCGACGTCCTCGATGCCGATCGACAGTCGCACGTATTCCGGCGTGACGCCGGTCTGTGCCTGCTCCTGCTCGGTCAGTTGCGAGTGCGTCGTGCTGGCCGGGTGGATGCACAGCGACTTGGCATCGCCGATGTTGGCCAGGTGGGACAGCAGCTTGACCGAGTTGATGAACTTCTTGCCGGCCTCCAGCCCGCCCTTGATGCCGAAGCCGAGGATCGCGCCGCACCCTTTCGGCAGATACTTCTTCGCGTGCGCGTGGTCTCGATGATCCGGCAGGCCCGGATAGTTGACCCACTGCACCGCCGGGTGGCCCTTGAGATGCTGGGCGACCTTCATGGCATTCTCGCAGTGCCTCGCCATCCGCAGGTGCAGCGTCTCCAGTCCCTGGATAAAGAGAAACGCCGCGAACGGGCTCATGCAACTGCCCATGTCTCGCAGGAAGTGCGTTCGGCACTTGATGATGTACGCGATGTTGCCGATCGGCTTGAGGGCATCGGCGAAGACCACGCCGTGATACGACGGGTCGGGCTCGCAGAACTCGGGCCACTTCTTGCGGTCGGCCGTCCAGTCGAACTTGCCCGAATCGACGATGCAGCCGCCGACGTGCGTGCCGTGGCCGCCGATGAACTTCGTGCAACTGTAGATGTTGATATCCACGCCGTGGTCGAAGGGTCGCAGCAAGACCGGCGTCGTCACCGTGTTGTCGCAGATGACCGGCAGGCCGAGGCTATGGGCGACCTTGGCGATCTCGGCGTAGTCGGGCACGTCGTTCTTGGGGTTGCCGATCGATTCGATGTACACGCAGCGGGTGTTGGCGTCGGCCAGCTCGCGGATCTCCTCCGGCCGCGATGGGTCGAAGAACCTGGGCGTGATCCCCAGCTTGGGGAAAGTCTGCGTGAACAGCGTCCAGGTCCCGCCGTAGAGGCTGGTCGCCGAGATGAAGTTCTGCCCGGCGTGGCAGATGTTGAAGATCGCGATGTAGATCGCCGACTGCCCGCTGGAAACCGCCAAGCCGCCAACCCCGCCATCCAACGCGGCCATGCGCTTCTCCAGGACGTCGTTCGTCGGGTTCATCAGACGGCTGTAGATGTTGCCGAACTCCTTGAGCGCAAAGAGGTTGGCAGCATGGTCGGTGTCTTTGAACACGTAGCTGGTTGTTGCGTAAATGGGCACCGCCCGGGACAGCGTCGTCGGGTCCGGATCCTGTCCGGCGTGAAGGCATCTGGTTCCAATACCGGCCTTGGCGAGGTCTGGCATCGTGTCACTCCTTGTCAAACTGGACTCCCGGAATCACCAGCCGTGCGCATCCAAGATATTGCCCTGAACAGAGTTAAAGCGAAAAGGGTCTCGGCTGCGGGCTACATCGTTCGGTGCCGCATCATCGACCCGCGATGAGACAATATAGGCCCGCGCGATTCAGCAGACCAGTTGCAGCACCTTTCGGCTATGCGTAACGGGTGACCGACAGACTTCATTCCGCGCAGCCCGGATCGGCCGGCACATCGGGACCGCTTATGCATCGGTGGAAGACGAGCATATCCGCCTCATCTACGTCGTCATCCGCGTCGAGGTGCGCCTTCTGGCAATCAGGCAGTGCCTGCACGGCGCCCCGGCCACTGAGGCAGGCCTGCATGTGGCCAAAGTCTTTCTGATCGACGTCGCCATCCCGGTCGCAGTCGCCGGGGATGGGGGGTGGGCATCCGGTTGCATCAACTGGTGAATGAGGGATTGTGCCTGCGCAATGGTCACAGACATCCCCGACCATGTCCGCATCAGCGTCCGCTTGATCAGCGTTGGACGTGGTGGGGCAATTGTCGCCGGTGTTGAGTGCGCCGTCGCCGTCGACATCATCGTCGCACGCATCACCGATGTCATCCTCGTCAAGATCCTCTTGAGAAGGGTTGGGAACAAGCAGACAGTTGTCAGAGGCGTCAGGCACTCCATCGTGGTCCGTGTCCAAGGGAGTGATCGTGGGGTTCTCATACCAGATCACACCCAGACCGCGGCTGTTGGGCGGCTCGTTCTCTTCGGTAGTGATGACGTCGAGATCGCCGTCGCCGTCCAGATCCGCAAGAGCAACGATGTCGAATTTTTCGCCTGCCGGTCCGCTGATTTCGTGATCCTGCCAGACAGGATCGGTGGGAGCGTTAGCGTAGGAAAGCCATACCATGCCGGACAAGGGACTGGCAGCCGCGGCAAAGGAAAACACGATGTCCGGATCACCGTCAAGGTCGATATCGCCGACGTTGCAGCCCTTGGCGGCGCCGGTATCAGGAGGTTTGGCTATGGGATATTCCTTCCAGGAATTCGAGACCCGATCTGTTCGCCGGAAGAAAGAAAGCCCCCCGACGCCTTGCGTTGGGACAATCAGGTCATCCAGTCCATCACGGTCGAGATCCTCGATCACACTGAGCATGGCCTGCTTGCCTTGTGCACCGATGAAATGGTTAGGCCACGGACTCATCTGCAGCGGGCTGCCGGTGCCGGGATTCTCCAGCCAGCGGGCACCTTGCAGGCCGGCGTTATTGTACCGGTCGGTGACGATGACGTCGCCGTCGCCGTCGTTGTCGACGTCGTAGGGTATGAGCGACATGGTCCAAGCGACCTCGGACATGACGTGCATGTTCCAGGCGGCCAGGTTGCGCCGGTTGCCTGCCGGGCATTCGAACCACGCGATCTTGGGCGCGGTACCCTCGCCGCCGGACACCAGATCGATTCCGTTACTCCCGTCCACATCCATGGGAACGGTAAACATCCACCCATGGCCTATCGACGCTGGGATCTTTACTGTTTCCCACAGACCGGGGTTCAGGTAGTCGCCCGGGTTGGCGGGGGCCCAATGGACAAACAACGTCTGGCTACCCTGGCCGGCGCTTACCACATCGACGGCCCCGTCGTCGTCCAAGTCGACGAAAACGGCATCTTCAGTGCTGCCGGCCTGTCCAACGGTAACCGCCGGCCAGGCGGTCGTGACCGCCGCATGGCCCGGGTGTATATACGCGCGGACCGCGTTGCCCTCTTCCCATCCCGTGGTGATATCCGGCAGGCCGTCACCGTTGACGTCTGCGAGCCGCACGCCATCCGCCCCGGAGAGGGAGTTGTCGATCACGTGCATGGCCCACGGAGCCCCGCGGTTGGCTCGAGCGACGACGGGCCGGTCGACCAGGACTGCAAACGCGGCAACAATAGGCAAACCGGCTGACAGGCGACGGTGGCGGAACAGTGAGTCCATTTGTCAGTTTCCCTGCATCAGACAAGCCCAAGCGATGCCTGACCATGCATGAAAAGGGCCGCCCGGTTCAGACGGCCCCTTTCGGTCGTTGTTGTTGCGGCGCGGCGCCCCCACCCTACCGACGGCGAAGCATCAGGAGCAGGCCGCCGAGGCAAAGCATCCCAAGGGCGCCCGGTTCCGGTATTTCCGTCAGCTTCAACTGGTTGAGGAAGAACTTGTTGCGGTCCCCGTTGTGTGGTCCTGGGGTCACAGTGACGCGCATCTGTCCATCGCTGCCCACACGGATGTCGGCGAATTTGGCCACATAGCCCGTGTCCGTATTGACGCCGGTGTCAAACTCAACCCAGTCCGGGCCTATCCAGGGAGCACCGATCGAGCTCTGATTGACGAAAGAATCCACACCCGAGATCGCGAACTTCGCCGTGCGATTGGGGTTTGCTCCCCGATTGCCGGTCACCACCACCGTGTAAAGCTTGTTCGGATCCAAGCCACTGAAGTCCAGATTGACCCAAGCATCCGGGGAATCCGCAGATTCCTTGATGAAATCGTCGCTGATAATCTTCTGGTCGAACTCAGCGAGGGCGTCACCCCCGCCAAAGTAGTCAGGCACTTCGGGCTTGCTTAGCGTGGAAACCAGGTATCCGCTCACCTGGAGCATGACGCTGGTATTTGTGCCCGTGTCGTAGTCCTTGAGCAGTCCTGAGCCATTAAGACCGATACTCGTGGCGTTGGGCGGGCTAAACCCCGCGAGGTCGTTGTACGCAACAAAGTCGGCGTGGGCCAGGTTCAAGGACAACAAGCCAAAACCCAGTAATACGCCTGCCGAGATCTTCATATTCTCCTCCTTTCAAGGCAAAGCCGCATACACCGCCGGCCACGCGGCCACGAAATCGCTCCTACGTGCTCCACAGATGTGTAACATCCGATCTTCCAGCGCTCAGGCTGCATCAGCTTCTTGCCTGGTGACCTTGCGCTTTGGCCGCTCGCCGGGCAGGCGTGCGAGTTGTAGCCGGCCAGACAGGACACCCCCGTCGGCCACGACTATCAGGGTAATAGCGCCTTCTGAGCACACAAGATCGGACGCGATTATCCTACCGCGCCGTTGCTCCCACTGCAATCTATTTCTAAGAAAAGAGCGGATCTGGCACCCCCCCACAACCCTGGGTCGCGAATCGTAACCCGTTGCTGGTCAGGCATCTGCGGAATCGGGCGTTCGCCTTGCCAAACCGGCATCGCGGGTTGCCGGACTACGGCTGGGCCCGGGCGATCTCGCATTCAGGATCGGAGGCAATGCCAGGGCCCGTGGCACAAGCCTCGAACCGATCCCAGTCCGTCTGGTCGATGTCGCCGTCTCCCGCCCCGTTCTCGTCGCGGTCGAAGCACTCGCACCCCGCCGGCACCCCGCCGCCGACGCCCGTCAGGCACATCTGGAAAACGGCAAAGTCCGCCTGATCAACATCACCGTCGCCGTCAGAGTCGGCAAAAGGCGTGTTGCATGGCATGCCGCTTTCGACGAGCTTGAGCTGATTCAGGTACCATTTTCCTATGTCAGCGGGGTCGATTTGAGCGTTGTGCGGCCCGGGGGCCACCCGGATCGTCATATCCCCGTCGTTACCGCATCGGATCTTCGTAAACCTGGCCACGAACCCCTCATTCTGATAACTATTGTGACCGGTGTTGAATTCGACCCAGTCCTCTCCCCGCCAGGGTGCGCCGGCAGAACTCTCATTGACGAAGGACTCAACGTCAGAGATGCTGAAAATGGCCGTGCGGCTCGGGTACGCATTTGCCAGGGTGCCGCGGCTACCAGTAATCACCACCGTGTAAAGGCGATTGGGATTAAGCCCGCTGAAGGAGCATGTCACCCAGGAGTTTGGATTACCGGCCGGCTGATCGCGGTGACGAATGTAACCGTCGTTGTTGACGATCGTTCCGAACTCGACGAGTGCGTCACCGTCCTGAAAATCGTCTACGCTCTTGGTATCAGATGCGACCTCAGAGCCTTCCACGGTCAGTGTGACCGGCGTATCCATCCCGGTTTCGTAATCTTTGAGCAGGCCTGACTGCGAGAGATTGATGGCCGTCACATTCCCGGAACTGCTTCCTGCTAGATCATTGTAAGCCGTAAACTCGCCCGCTGCCTTGCCGGAGAGGCAGAACAGTACGCACAGGAAGGAGATCGGTATGCTTCTCATCGTTTCGCCTCCGGAGAAATATGCCGTATCGCCGAGATGGCATAAGAGATCATCGAAGAGCTCGATACACGATGAGTGTATCTCGCCCTTCTCAACAACGCAAGACCGTATGCGTTGTTCTCGGTTGTTTTGGCACGGATATTCTTAGCTGAACCACCGCTCTGCCGGCAACCTCAGAGTCCTGGCGATAAAGCCGGAGACGGGTTTGCGCAAAAGTCGTCACCGCACCACAGCCGGAATCCCCGGCTCCTTCGGCCCGATTGTAGATCAAAGCGTCCTTCCACTTGCGAAAACAGCGCCGGACGGTTGCTTGATGGAAGAAAGCGGGCTGGGGGCCCTGGGCGGATGGGTCGTAGGGTCGGCGGGTCTTGCCGCTTCAGCTCGACCACCGAGGCACGGTGTTGCCCCGACCGGTGGTTAGCCCTGACCCGAACAAGCCCACGAAAGGCTACGCATCTGCCGAGGACACCAAACCGTCGTCCGCCTGAGGTCCCACTTCATGATCCGGCTTCGTTCGGCTAGAATACCCTGTCCCGGCACCCGGGAACCCCTGACGAGGGCGAGGCTTACGGCTGCTTGGCCCGCCGGGTTTCCAGGGCGGTTTTCGCCGGACAGGAAACATTCATGGAGTATCGAACGGCAGACCAGATACGACAAGAGTTTATCGCCTTCTTCGAGGGCAGGGGCCACACTGTCGTTCCGTCCTCGCCGGTGGTGCCCATCGACGACCCGACGCTCATGTTCGCCAACGCGGGCATGAATCAGTTCAAGGACGTTTTCTTGGGTACCGGCAGCCGGCCCTACAAGCGGGCGGTCGATACGCAGAAATGCATCCGGGTTTCCGGCAAGCACAACGACTTGGAGGAGGTCGGCCGCGACACCTACCACCATACCTTCTTCGAGATGCTCGGCAACTGGTCGCTGGGCGACTACTTCAAGCGCGAGGCCATTGCCTGGGCGTGGGAACTGCTCACCGAAGTGTGGGGCCTGCCCAAGGATCGCCTCTACGCCACCGTCTTCGGCGGTGATCCGGAGGAGAAGCTCGCGGCCGACGATGAGGCCGCCCGGCTCTGGACCGAGGTGACCGATATCGATCCGGCCCACGTGAAGCGATTCGGCAAAAAGGACAACTTCTGGGAAATGGGCGTCACCGGACCATGCGGCCCGTGCAGCGAGATTCACATCGACCTGACGTCCGACGGCTCAGGAGAGAGTCTGGTCAACTCCGGCGACCCCCGGGTCATGGAAATCTGGAACCTGGTGTTCATCCAGTTCAACCGCGACGAATCCGGCAAACTGTCGCCCTTGCCGGCCAGGCACGTGGACACCGGGATGGGCTTCGAGCGGATCGTCGCCGTGCTCCAGGGCAAGAGGAGTAATTACGACACCGACGTGTTCGCTCCCCTCATCAATAGAATCTGCGAGTTGACCGGACACAGCTATACCGCCAGGCTCGATTCGAACACGGACATCGCTATTCGCGTGATCGCCGATCACGCCCGAATGCTGACTTTCGCGATCACCGACGGCGCCAAGCCCAGTAACGAAGGCCGCGGATATGTCCTGCGCCGCCTGCTGAGGCGCGCGGCCCGCTTCGGTCGTCAACAGCTCGGCCGGCACGAGCCGTTCATTTATAAGCTCGTGCCGACCATCGTGCAGACCATGGGGCACGTTTTCCCCGAACTGAAAGAACGTCCGGAGAAGGTGGCCGAACTGATTCGCGACGAAGAAGCCGGCTTCGGACGCACGCTCGATCGTGGCATCGCTCTGTTCGAAGAGGCTGCCGCCGGCGGCAAGTCGATCTCGGCGGAATACGCCTTCAAGTTGTACGACACCTACGGCTTTCCGATCGACCTGACCGTCCAGATGGCCGGCGAACGCGGCATCAGGGTCGACGAGGCGGGTTTTGTTCGTCTGATGTCCGAGGCCAAGGAGAAGGCCCGGGCCGGGGCGAAGAAGCACGTGATGGTGGCCATCGACGGCGAACTGCCGGTCACCGATGACGCCCCGAAGTACGACGGGCGGCAAACCGAGGCTAAGATTGTCGGCTGGGTGAAGAACAACGCGCTCGTCTGCTCGGGCTCGCTGTCGCCCGACGACGGCGAGGTGGCCGTGGTACTGGATCGAACCTGTTTCTACGCCGAGCAGGGCGGACAGGTGGGCGACGCCGGGAAGATCATCACCGGCACCGGCGTGTTTGACGTGGCGATCACGGAGAAGCTTGGCGACGGCATCCTTCACATCGGCACGGTCACCGACGGCCGAATCGAGGCCGGTCAGTCGGCCCGGCTCGAAGTTGACGCCGCCCGAGATCTGACCCGCAAGAACCACACTGCGACGCACCTGCTACACTGGGCTCTCTGCCGGGTGCTCGGCGACCACGTGAAACAGCACGGGTCGGTGGTCGATCCGGACCGCCTGCGATTTGACTTCGACCACGGCAGCCAGATTGCGCATGAGGATCTTCAGGAAGTCGAACGACTGGTCAACGAGAAAGTCTGCGCCGATCTGCCGGTGACCACTCGCGTTTTGCCGATCGACGAGGCAAGGAAGCTGCCGGGGGTGCGGGCGTTTTTTGGCGACAAGTACGGCGACACCGTTCGCGTGATCATCATCGGTGACGGCTTCTCAACCGAATTCTGCGGCGGGACGCATTTGTCCCGGACCGGCGAGATTGGTTTCTTCAAAATCCTTGGTGAAGAAGGCATCGCCAAGGGCGTTCGCCGTATCACCGCCGCCACCGGCCCGCGAGCGGTCGAGGCAGTGCAGCAGCTTGAAAGAACCGCTCGCCAGGTGGCCGGCATCCTGAAGGCGGGCTATGACCAGTTGCCCGATCGTATCGCGGGACTCCAGGAAGAGATCAAGAAACTGCGCCGGCAACTGGCCAAGGGAGCGGCCGCTGATGTCAAGAGCGTCCGACAGGAGCTTCTGGATAAGGCCGAACGGGCTGGTGGAACTGCGATCATCGTCGGCGAATTGCCCGAAGTACCGATTGAACAGGTTCGTGAGGCCGCCGACTGGCTGCGGACCCAGGCCGGGTCGGCCGCGGTCTGTTTGGCGGTCTGCAACGATGGCAAGCCCATGCTTATTGCCGCCATGACCGACGATTTGGTCAAGAAAGGTCTCAAGGCCGGCGAGTTGATCCAGAACATCGTCCCGGCCATCGAAGGCCGCGGCGGCGGCAAGCCCAACCTCGCCCAGGCCGGCGGAGTCAATCCCGGAGGCATACCTGAAGCTCTGTCCCTGGCGACCGAGTGGATCAGGCAAAAGCTCGCCTGATTGTTGGCCTCACGTGGAGAGAGGGCCACCTCCTCCATGCGATCAGTGGCAGCCCGAACCAGCACGGTGATTCCGTGCTCGCACACCCAAGAGCCAACGGGTTCTTGGACGCATCCGCAAATGTCAACCACAGGCAGGAGTCATGATGATAACGTCCGGACCGAGTGTCAGGCCTCCGGCCGGGGGGTGTGCATGAGTCCCCATAACAGGCTGGCAAGGCCGCCGGCGGTCATCACCACGCCGGCAATCAAGTTCATCAGCACCTTGCCCGACTCAATCTTTTCCACCAGGGGGCAACAGCACAAGAATGCCGATCAGCGCAAGAATGATGCCGTTAGCCCAAGTTGAACCGCCCAAGGCGATTCCAGGTCTTTTTGGGGGTGTCGAACTGCACTAGCGCGGCTGCGGGTGCGGTTTTCGTTTCGCCAAGGCCGTGCAGTCACGACCTCAGCATTTGCTAACATCGTGAAGGGATACAGGCTTACAGTGGCAACTGGATGTGTCGCTGACCACGACCAGCGGATGCTTCGGAACTCGCAGAGGACCGCAAAATGCAGTCACGACTCTCGAACATAAACGGCCCTGACGCTATCCCCAAGGCGATTCTGGGCTCACAAGTGTTCAACTTGGGCTAACAAAGCCTTCGTTTCCAATCCCGCATTTGCCAATCTCCATTTCGCGGCGTTGCAGTATGCATCGCCGGGGTTAATATGGCTCGGCTTCTTGAGGAGGATAATAAACGTGATCGCGGAAAGACCGCTGCGTTGGCCGATGGCCATTCTGCTGATTCTGCCCGCCACCGCCATCGGCGCGCCGGTGATGATCGAAGCGATTCCCGGTCAGGCCGAGTTGGGCACGGTCGAGATCCACGGCGTCTCGGCAGGCCCGTTCGATCCTGCCATCTGGCGATCCGGCTCGCTCAACCTGGTGCCGGACATCAGGCATCCTCTCCTGGCTCCTTGTCAGGGTGGCGGGTTCCGCAACATCTACGCTCCCTCGCCGGTCGAAGTGCCCGGCGGATGGCGGCTGTTCTACGGGGCCTGGGACGGCGTCCAATCCGGCAACGACCGAATCTACAGCCGGTTCACCGCGGACTTCATCGACTTCGGCGAACGGCGTATCGAGATCGAGCACGGCACCTTCATTCACGTGTGCAATGTCAACGCCGTCCGCCTGCCCGACGGTTCCTTTCGTATGGCGTGCACGGCATATCCGGATACCAACGGCCAGAACAAGCCGGCCATCTTCACCAGCCCCGACGGCAGAGCTTGGAACGACAAACCGGCACCCTATCCGGCGACCGCGAGCGATATCATTCAGATCGAAGGCTATCCCAACTACGACGCGGCCGACATCAACGGCATGAACGTGCTGCGACACGAAAACGGCAAGTACCGCCTCTATTTCGGTGACTTCAAGGCCCGCCTGCAGGTTCACAGGGCATCATCCGACGACGGCCGCCGCTTCACGTACGACGGCGTCAGCCTCGATGCCGCCATGATGGTCAACGACGTCCGCGACTTCATCGTTGATGGTCAGCCTGTCTATCTGATGGCCCTTCACGCCAACACCAGCCGACTCTGGTACGCGCTCTCCGGCGACGGGATGGAATTCGAGCCGCAACGCGAGATGGCCGTCAGCCGCAGCGACGCCGACAAGTACATCGTCGCGGTCGGATGGGTCAGCAACGGCGACCGGCTTCTCGGGTTTGTCTATGGCGCTGGGGCCGTGCCCTCGCTCGACCGCAACCGCCTCTTCGCCCGCTGGCTGCAAAAGAAGCTCGTATTCACAGACCGACAAGGCAACACCCTCACTGTCGCTGGTGCTCTCGGACCGGACCGGCAGATCATCTCCATTCCGGCCCGCGAGACAGAGGGACGCCTTGAGATCCTCTCCGAAGACGGCAAAACCCGCCTGGGCGAGCCGCTCGACCTCAAGCTGACGGCCGGAGGCATGTACCGGCTCACATGGAGGGTGGCGCGCTAACGATTCGCCGAGGATCTTGCGTTCACTCGCTCCCCGATCAGGTCAACAAATCGGAACCACCGGCCCGAGAAAGAGCCCCGGAGCACCCGTGTGATGACGAGGCTTCGGGGCCCTTTCAAGAAAAGACGGAACCGTAAGATCAAGCGGCGCGGGTGACGACGAACTCGCCGTATTCGTCACCGCATTCGATCCCCTTGGTCTGCTGGCAGGTGAATGTCCGCATGCCGGTCTTGCCGGTCGGATCGTATTTGCCACCGTAAGCCAGATCCATGAACGCGGCGCAGACGCCGCGGATCATGTAGGCACTGGGCTTCGCTGAAGCCCCGTAGGAAACGACGTCCTGCTCGTAGTAGTCGTAGGCCCGAACGACCATTTTTTCGTTCGGCACCAGCTCGACAATCTCGCTCTTGGCCCAACCCCATGCGGTGAACACGGCGAATGCACCATGCAGAACGTCCTCGGTATTCTCCACCATCGGGGCTACCACTGACTTCCACTCTTCCGAGGTGATGATGCCGTGACCGGTGTGGTAACCACATTCGTGGGCAGCGTTGATCAGCAGCCACTCGGCGGCTTCCAGCGTATCGGGACCGACGCCGCGAGTCAGCCGTTCGCCGAATCCGTTCCAGAACTTCGTGGGAAGCTGGTTGACCAGCACGCCGAATGCCGGAATCAGTCCTTGGTCATTGCCTACGACCTGGATCTTCGATAGAGATTGAATGACTCGTTTACGATCAATAGCCATGCTAAGGTCTCCTTTCACTCAGTTCGCAACGACCTGGAACCGCGAACTCTTGGCACCACACACGATGCTCTGCGTCTCAACCGCGTTGAAGTGCCGCGTCGGCTGACCGAACACGGCCGAAAACAGGCCGGCAATGTAACCCGACGTGACGTAGTTCACCGAGGTCTCGTGTTTGCCCCACTTCTTGAGCCAACCCTCGTCCACATGCGAGTGGACCAGCTCGACCTCACCGCCATCGGCACCCGCGCACAGAACCTTCATCTGACCAAGGCCGATCGCCGAGTAGTACTGCTCGGCAATTGTGATCCGGTCCGTCACGTCGGTGACTTCGTGCTCCCGGTAGTATTTGTTGAGCATCTCGTTGAAGGTGTCCTCGGCGACCTCGGCCATGAGCTTCTTGCCGTCAAGCATGCCGCAGTCCTCCGCCAGTTGCGTGTACAACGTGATGAAGTGGTGGCAGTGCATGACCATCAGCTCGCCGTTAACCATGTGCCGGCAGGTTTGCGGATCGAACTTGTGATCCAGAATCAGTTGTGTTTCTTCCATTACTGGCATGAGCGCCTCCCCTTTCTATGCGATAGGTGCATCCTTACCGGTGATCTTCTTGACCGCATCCTTAAACTTCGCGATGTTCTCCGGCGAATCCGGCGCTTCGCCGGCTTTGTTTGACGGTATGGCCGTCATCATCGCCAACCGCATCTTGGCTTCGAGTCCGCCGTTGGCGCCGACGAACTCATAGAACGCCGTCAGCTTTTGTGCCATAAGTACCCCCTTTGTTCTCTTTTATATGGCCTGTCATTACGTATCACCCGAGCCTCTGAAGGCTTCGGAACCTCGATCAAACAACTGTTCAAACTCTTTTCTTGCCACCTCTCTTTCGTCACGAGGGTATATGGCGCGGCATTCGCAGTCGCCCTCAACCCCCTTGATCTGACAACCGCACTCAGTCCGCAGCCTGAAAAACGGTCGCGGAAACTCGGAGAAGTAGTCAACCGGTCCCAGCGTTCGAAGGAGTTGGATCGTTTCGGGAGTCCACGGAACGTCGAACACGTACCCGTAAACCCCGCTTCCGTCAAAGCAATCTTCGATCTTGCGGACCGCAATAATTCTCAAGCTGCCAATCCCCTGACCGCATCAAGCGCCACAGCAACCTCCTCTTCACTCGTGAATGCGGACGTGCTGAAGCGAACCGTCCCCTCTGGATCACTGCCGATCGCCCGATGAATAAGAGGAGCACAGTGGAGCCCCGTTCGACAGGCGATGCCATAGCATTCCTGTAGGACGTAACCCATTTCCTCGACCGTCCACCCCTTCACAACAAACGAGACAACGCCGATCTGCTGAGCGCCGCTTTTGCCGTCAAAAACCTTCACGTTCGGAATCTCCAACAGTCCCTTTCGCAGCGTGACCGCCACCCTCTCGGCACGTTCGCGAGCGCCGGAATCCAGGCCGGTCGCCCAATCCAATGCGGCCGCAAACCCCGCCGCTGCCGGCACGTTCGGCGTACCCGCTTCCAGCCGCGCGGGCATGTCTTCCGGTTGATACGGCAAATCGCTCCTGACACCCGTCCCACCCACGATCAGCGGCTCCAGGTCGATTCCCTCTGCGACGTACAACACACCAATGCCCGGCGGTCCATGAAAACCTTTGTGCGCCGGAAAGGCCGTCAAGTCCGCGTGCAGGTCATCCGGGTTAACCGGAATGAGTCCGGCCGTTTGGGAGGCATCCAGCATGGTAACGGCGCCTACAGCCTTGGCCTTCGAAAACCAGTGGCTCACGTCGTTGATGCGTCCTGTCACGTTTGATGCATGATTGAACACCACCAACGCCGGTTCGCGCTCAAGCTCCTTGCTGATTGTCTCGGCGTCCAAGGCTCCATCTTCGGCAAGGCCCACAATGCTCAAACGAATACCTGTGGTCCTGACCAAGTGGTTCAGCGGACGCAAGACGGAATTGTGCTCCGTTACCGTTGTCACCACGAGAGAGCCTCGCTTCAGTCTGAGGCCGCTGATTCCCATGTTCAGCGCCTGTGTTGCTCCCGCGGTCAGTACGATTCGACTCGCTTTTCTGACTCCCAGGTACGCAGCACACCTCATGCGGCAATCGGTTAAGACGTCTTCAGCACTCGCAGTCGCCCGCCCGGGGTGCTCCGGCGATTGGGATAAGACGCGAACAACGGCTTCGATCACGCCTGGTGCCTTGGGGTAGCCGGACGCTGCGTTGTTCAGATAGGCGCGCCAAACACCCCTTCGTGCCACCGCAACACCAATGACACCCATTTGTGCGTCTGCAGACTTCACGCAACCCCCAGCGAAGCGTTTCAGTCGGATGTCCCATATGGAGACCATCTATGCTGCCTAAGTCAGATCCCGTGTCGGTTTCATTGCTACAAACCTTGAGGTTTCTGCGGCTTTGCCGGCGCCGTTTTGGCGGGTTTTCGCCATTACAGGCGTTAGATACTTCTAAAGATTCACACACACGCGAATCAGGCTGTTTTCAGACCCTTTGGCTGACCTTTGGGTGCGAATGAGATCCCTATCAGATGGGCATACCGTAGAATGGTTGACAGTTTATGTTTGTTCCTGTGACAGCAATAGTTTGCGAAGTCGGAACTTATGTTCCCAACCGGGTCCGAAGGCGCTAGCTCTCTCCTGCTGGCGAAGCGCAAAGACCTCGTCCGCTACAACAATGACTAGAATGCATCACAGGTCAGCTTGTAAGAGCGTATCGCGCACCGCAAAACCGTCCCAAAGATGCGAGACGGTTCTTCGCCTTCATCCTATCGCGATTGCTTGGCAGGTTTATGTGCGGAAAACGATATGTCTTTTTGCCCAAGGGTATTGCGTTGTCTCGCGCATTCGCGCACAATGCGGCAACGAACGGTGTTTGCTCGGCGCGGCGAACCCGGCTCGTGACAGCTTAGCAACACAATTGTGGAAAGTCGCATGCTCTTCAGTCCTGATCAGAGGAAGGGCGCGCCCCTTCGAAATTGAGGAGAATAGAACATGGCGAGAACGCTTCTGGCATCATTAGTAGTCCTGTTTGTCGTCCCAATGGTCATCGCGCAACCCACCACTGCTCCGGCCGGCTACGGCGGAAGTTGGACCGAGTGGTCCAAGGCTACCGGCGATTGGGGCGGCGCCCGTACCGCCCTGGCTGACAAGGGAATTACCCTGGATTGGGGCATCACCCAGATCGTGCAGGAAAACATGCACGGTGGAGCGGATACGAACAGTGCCATCAAGTATTCTGGATCGAGTAGCCTTGAGTTGAAACTCGATACGGGCAAGATGGGTCTTTGGCCGGGCGGAACGTTTGTCTTTCACGGCGAGCCGCGGTGGGGCCGTGGGATCAACCGCTTTGTCGGCAGTCTGATGCCCGCCAACATGGATGCTCTCATGCCGGGCGGCGACGACAGTTGCGAGATGACTCTTTCAGAGTTTTTCTACCAACAAGTTCTGTTCGAAGGCAAGCTGGTCTTGCTGGCCGGGAAACTTGATGGTTCCCGAGCCTTCGACACCAACATGTTCGCGAACAACGAAGAAACGCAGTTCATGAACGTGGCGCTACGCAACTATCCCATGATTCCGCAGTTTATTCCTTACACGACGCTGGGGATCGGCATCGTCTTCAACCCGTTCGAATGGTGGTCCATTCGAACGGCGGTGGTCGATTCAGACGGCAGTGCCACCCGGACGGGGTTTGATACCGCCTTCCATGGTGACGCCAACACCAGCGTCATGCACGAATGGGATTTCACCGTGAAGCCTTTCGGCCAGCTTGGTCACCAGCGGGTGGCGATGATCACGAGTTGCAAGGACACCCCCACATATACGGGCGGAATGCAGAACTGCAACCTTGCGGTCTTGTACAACTTCGACCAGTACCTCTGGACCGAGTCGGAGGGCTCGGATCAGGGCGTGGGTATCTTCGGCCGGTTTGGATGGGCCGACAAGGATGTCAACCCCGTCGAGTATTTCTACAGTCTCGGCGTCAGCGCCAAAGGTCTGATTCCCACGCGGGATCGCGATACTTGCGGCCTCGGCTGGTATTTCGGCAACGCCAGCAACCAGCTCGCGCCTGCCGGGATTGTGCAGGAAAGCGGTATCGAGATGTACTATAGCATCGAGGTCTTCCCCTGGCTGCATATCAGCCCCGATTTCCAGATCATTTGCAACCCGGGTGGCGGCAACGCGGACACGGCCCTGGTGGGCGGCGTCCGATTCCAGATGGATCTGTAACAGAACCGGCGATAAGGGTCGACTCAAGCATTCTGTGGACGGCATCGGCCATTGGCTGATGCCGTCCCGCTTTTTGAAAGGGGTCGAGTCTCGAGCATCTGGTTGCGACGAAGATTCTCATCAACCGGACGGGCCTTCAAGAACGGCAGCGCGACGCTCGTCGCCCGCTCTCAACATAAAATGCCCCCTATTGCACTCTGGAAAACCCGCCTCGGCCGGGTTTCCTCGCCTTGGCCGACCAGGCAACCCAACAATCAATGCTGGCACGCATGTTGCCTGATGCAACCGGAGAGGAGCAAGCAGGCGGCTCAAGAGCAGAAGACGAGGAGGTATTCCTACCGGGCCGTAGGTTCCCAATCGCGAATCGTACCTGCCGGTAGGGCTACCACCTCCTGTTTCGCAGTGAACGGTCAGTTGTGACCGTCGAACACGGAAAGGCGTCGAGGAGACACGTTCATGAACTCAAACGACATACGGCTGGTTCTGTCGGTTTTGGTCCTGTTGTCGGCAATCGGCGGTCTTCAGATGGCGGTGGCCGCCGATCCGGAGGCGATCCGCATGGATCCGGCGCAGCTCGTTTCCGACACCCTCGAACCTGCGGTCGCACGCCCGCTGGGGGGCGGCGAACAGGGAATTCCCGAGACCCAGCCGGCCTCTGCGGACTGGCCTCCCGGTCTGATGATGGACGGCTTGGACGCCATCTCACTGGGCAGGCCGATGAGAGACCTGGGCCTGCGGCTTTACGGCCACGTGGAAGCCGGAATGACCTTTGAGTTGACCGGCCCGGGAGACAAGAACACCGGTCTCCCCCTGCGCGGCTTCGATTCCCGCCGGCCGCAGAACCTGCGCCTCAACCAGTTGATGCTCTCCCTCGACCGTCCTGTGGATACGAGCAAGAGCTTCGACGTGGGCGGGACGTTCACTTTCCTTTATGGCACCGATGCCAGACTGACCCATTCATTGGGGTTGCTTGACAAGCAGAACCACGAGGCTCAACCGGACATCTTGCAGGGTTATGGGGAGTTGTGGTTCAAGACCGGAGACGCGGGGCAGGGCCTCGATGTCATATTCGGCAAATGGTTTACACCCGCCGGCTTTGAAGTGACTCCCGCACCCGCTAATTATCTTTATTCTCGTGGTTACCTGTTCACATTTGCCCAACCGGTGTCACATACGGGACTGAAACTCACCTACTTCTTCGACCCGGACAACTACGCCTACTTCGGGGTGGTGCGCGGATGGGATGTCTTTGACGACAACAACGACGGTGCAACCTTCATGGGGGGGTTTCAGTTGTCCAGCAAGCAGCTCATGGGCGACAACCCTCGCTCGCAACTGGCGGTGAATGTCATCGCCGGGCCCGAGCAGACCGGAGAGGGCTGGCCAGGCAACCGGGTGCTCGTGGACGTCGTCTGGACCTGGAGGTGGACGGAGAAGCTGACCCAACACATCAATGCGGATTACGGATTCCAGGATGACGTCCCGGAGGCCTTGGGGAACCGCGACGTGCCGGGCGTGCGCGACTCGGCATGGTATGGGCTGGGGTATTGGTTGAATTACACGTTCAACGACTACCTCAGCGCCACTGGTCGGGCCGAGTGGTTCACCGACAACCATGGCGTAAGGACCGGTTATCGCGGCACGTTCTTCGAGCTGACCACCGGCCTGAGCATCACCCCGTTCCCCAATGATCGTATCCTGAAGAATCTGAGCATCCGCCCGGAGATCCGGGCCGACTGGTCGGCAAACGACGCACCATTTGCCGAGAGTTGCCAGATGACCGCTGGGTTCGACGTGGTCTACAAGTTCTGACCCATATGGCAGGACGATCGCCGCTCCCGCCAGATTTGCCTTGAATCAGACGGGCAGAAATAACGATACATAACACAGGCAGATTGCCCGCAGCCTGCCGCCGGGCAGGGAGGACGTCTGACCCGCCCTTGACGCGCCGCCGGCCGGCCTTTCAATACTGGGAAGCGGGTTTCTGCCACCAGCGGATTTCGCAACCTGCTCTGGCAAGGAGGAGCCCATGAATGATCGTCCCATCGGGGTGTTTGATTCCGGTCTGGGCGGACTGACCGTCGTCCGGGCGCTGCAGGAACAGCTCCCCAACGAAACCGTCATCTACTTCGGCGACACCGCCCGGGTGCCATACGGAACCAAGTCGTCCGAGACCGTTCTGACCTTCGCCGAGCAGGATTGCAGTTTTCTACTGCGGTTCGACCCGAAGCTGGTCATCGTGGCCTGCAACACGGCCAGCGCCCTGGCCCTCGACTACCTTAAAGAAAAAATGCCCGTCCCGGTTCTGGGCGTGGTGGAGCCCGGAGCCGCAGAGGCCGTTCGCAGATGCCAGGGACGCGGCATCGCCGTCTTAGCCACCGAGGCCACCGTGGCATCCAATGCCTACGCCAAGGCCATTGCCGCCTTGGCCCCCAACATCCCGGTCGCACAGCAACGATGCCCCAGCCTGGTGGCCCTGATCGAAGAGGGCCGCACCTGGGACGACCCCATCATGACCATGCTCGTAGCCGAGTACCTCGAGGGCGTCAAAGATCTTGACCCCGCCGTGGTCGTCCTCGGCTGCACGCACTATCCTCTTGTGGCAAAAGCAGTTGCGAAACAGATGCCCCATGCCACTGTGGTCGATTCGGCCGGCGCTACCGCCTTGGCCGCCCGTGACCTGCTGGTTCGCGAGGAGGCTATGAGTGATGCGTCAGCCCCCGGGCGTCTGCGGTGTTACGTCAGCGACAACCCTCAGCGCTTCCGCGAAGTCGGCGGCCGTTTCCTGAACAAACCCATCCGGGACGTGACTTCGGTCACGCCGGAACAGTTTTTTCTCGAACAGGTCCTGGAGACTGCGGGGTCAATGACGTGAGCCGGTGAAGCAGTCTCGTACCGGCGCTTCGGGGACAGCATCCGGGCCGCGCAATCGCGTATTCCAGCACTGCGAGCAACGAACGTCGTCTCCGTCGGGGCGAGCAAGCCGCCCATGGCCCCCTGGGTGGACGAGAGTGGCATTCCCCTTCGGCCTGAAAGGGCATTCTCGCCACAACATTCCCGCCGTCTGCCGAATCTCAAGAACGTTCCTGCTCAGATTCGTTTGAAAAACGTGGGGCGGGATTCAGCGGCGGGAGGATCTCCTCGATCATCTTGGCCCAGACCTTGTACCCCGCCTCGTTGAGGTGCAGGCCGTCACGCGAATACTCCTTGCGAAGCAGGTTCTGCTCATCGGCCAGCGGCTTGAAGACGTCCATGAACGAGCAGTTATGGTCCGCGGCAATCTTGGCCAGCCGCTTGTTGAATTCCCGGATGCCGGGTGTGAGCTGGTCGAACCGGTCGCGGGTGGGAAACAGTCCGACGATCACCAGCGGCACGTCCGGCAGCCGGTCACGGATCGTCTTGACCACCTTCCGGTAGCACGCGTCGATTTCCTCGATAGTTGGTGTGCCGTTTCGCTGCAGTTCGCCAAGATCGTTCACACCGTTTTCCAGAATGATGAAACCGGGATTGCAGTCGAATACGGAACTGTCGAGGCGGTGGAGGATGCCGCGATCGGTAAGGCCGATCCGGTCCGAGGCAATACCGCGGTTGACCACTCGACGGCCGGGAAGCAGCCTGGCCGCATCAAAGCCTTCGATGTGCGACGATCCCACCATGACGATGTTTTTCGCTGCGGCGTTTTCCTTCTTGAATAACTCAACGCGGTCATGGTAATGCTTGACCCACTTGTCTTGAGCGGCCGCCGGCCGGGTTTCAGGAAGGGCCGCGCGAACCGTAATCACCAGCCCGTATGATGCGCCGAGCGACAGAAGAACGATCGCCAGGCAGCGCCTGTGATGCTTCTCTCGGATCATGAATCGGGTTCCTCCTTCAACGATACGTGGTGTTGTTCTCTCACGCGATTCAACAGCAGGGTCAACACCGCGCCCACCAGCAGCGAGGTCGCGGCCACAAATAGACCGGCCTTGTAGTTCCTTGTTTGGTCGACGGTCACCCCGATGAGATACGGGCCCACAAATCCGCCCAGGTTGCCGATGGAGTTGATCATCGCGATGCCGGCGGCGGCCGCCGTTCCGGCCAGAAAGGCCGGCGGCATTGCCCAGAACGGACCGAGCGTGCTCCAGATCGCCGATGCGGCCAAAGCCATTGCCACAATGCCCGCCACCGGCTGATCGGTCATCGCACACAGCATGAAGCCAAGCGCTCCGCCGCCCGCGCAGAGGGCCACGTGCCGGCGTCGCTCCCCGAAGCGGTCAGAATGTCGCCCGATGAGCACCATGGCGATCATCGCTGTGAAATACGGGACGGACGCAATCAGGCCGACGTGGAGATTGTCGCGAGAGGCGGTGACCTGTTTGACGATGGTGGGCAGCCAGAAGTTGATGCCCTGGAAGCCGAACATCAGGGTGAAATAGATGATGTTGAGCATCAGAAACGTTGGACTGCGGAACGCCCTGAAGAACGAGGTGTGACCGATGCTCTTGAGCCTCTCGCGGTCGGCTCGGACTTGACTGTTGAGCCAACGCTGCTGTTCCGGACTGAGCCACTTGACCTGTTCGGGACGGTTGGGCAGCAGCAGCAGGATGGCGAACCCGCCAAGGACGCTCGGGATGCCCTCCAGCAGAAACAGCCACTGCCAGCCGGCCAACGCGCGGCCCAAGACGGCAGTCCCGTCCAACTTGAGCAGCAACCCGGCCAGCGGCGAACCAACGGCCCCGGCGATGGCCGTCGAAGTCAGAAACCATGCCACCGCCTTGGCCTGATGTCGGACCGGCAACCAATAGGTCAGATACAGCAGAATACCCGGGGCAAACCCGGCCTCGGCCGCCCCAAGCAGGAATCGGAGCGTGTAGAAGCTGTACGGGCCGCGTACAAACATCATGGCCGACGAGATCAATCCCCATGTGATCATGATTCGAGCCAGCCACAGCCTCGCCCCGACGCGTTGCATGATCAGGTTGCTGGGTATCTCGAACAGGAAATAGCTGATAAAGAAGATGCCCGCGCCCAGACCATATACGCTTTCGCTGAAGCCCAGGTCGTCCTTCATTTCCAGTTTGGCGAAGGAGACGTTGACGCGATCGAGATAGTTGAACACGTAGAGGATGACGATGAAGGGAATCAGCCGCAGCAGGACCGTTCTGACGGTCCCGGTCTCGCAGTTGGACGCGCGGTTTGATACGCAGGCCAGGGGCTTCATTGGACGCGCGGTAGCATAACAAGATGTGCCTCGGTTGAGAACCGCGCACCGGGAACCACTCGGCGTGGTTCCGAGCCGATCGCACCAGGCCTGCAAGAGGGCGGCCTTACTGCTTGGCAGAGCTCTTCGCCCGGGCTTCTGCGGTGCGTATAAGTGCCGCGGAAGCTGCCTTGATACCGTTCACGTCGTTGAGCATGCAATTGAGGCCCGCGGCGGTGAGCACGCGGCCGGCAGGCAACTGGACCTGCTTTTCAAATCCGCTTTGCAGGTCCACGCCGCCGCGGAAGAGCTTTTCTTCACCAAGCGTGCCATCCTTGTTGAGCGGCCTGGCCCAAACGCCCATCCGCTTGACGTCCCACTCAGGAGCAATGCCGGCGCCAAAACCCGTGGCGACGTAACCGGCCGGAAGCTCGATCTGTGCCTCAAGGCCGGCGTCACGTTCCCAACCGGTTCGCAGTTCCTCCGGCTCGCCCAGCGACCCGTCGGGCATGAGCGGCTGAATCTTCATCCACATGGTTGTGATGTTGTCGTAGTGTGCGCGGGCCCCCAGGCCGGTGATGACGTATCCCGGTGGTGCCTGAATGAACCCTTCCACCCTGTCATCTGCCTCGATCTTGTGGTCGATCAATACCAACGACAGGCGTTCGGCAGTCCGGACGGGCGGCGCGTCGGCCGCCGCAGGCGCGGGGCCGAGATCGTACACGTGGACGTGATCGACGTACGCACTGGCCGCATCAAGATCGCGCCAGCGGAAGAATCCGAAGCCGATCGTGGCCTGCTCGGCGGTTGCGATCCAACGATGCTCGAATCGTATCCACTTGCCGTCCGTCCAGTACCATTGGCTGGAATTCGGCCCGTCGAAGTTGTCCCCGCCGTCGGGATCGACAAAGAGCCTCACCCGCGTATCGCCACGAGGCCCGTTCTTGACGGCGGTGAACGCCATGGCCGCCAGTGCATACGCATGGCCCGGTGTGGTGGCGATCTTCTGCGCGAGTGTGCTCTTGGCAAAAACCTGTTCGCGTTTCTCGCCCGCCATGTGCGTGAATCCGGCCATGCGGCTTCCCCAACGTGTGCCGATGCCAAGCTGCTTCAGTTCGGACCGACTTTGCACGCCCACATCCGGCGAGTCCAGCGCATTGGGCGGCGAGACCTGCCAGCCGATGAGGCCCTCTTCGAACTCGGGGTTGACCAGCTCCACGGCTCTACGATATCGCAGCGGCTCCGGATCGGTCCCGGCGGCCACGCGGCTTGGCGCGAGGTTGACAAAACAGGGAGGATAAGGCTCCGGCGACGACAGCACGGCTTCGATCTCATTGGCGCGAGGCATGCGGATCCGATACAGCGGTGTTCGCCACACAAGGCCCGTCGGTCCCGTGGCCGTCAACCGGAACTCGTAATCATGGCCTGACCAGACGGGAATCGTCGCCTCCGTCCGGCCCTTCTCCACGTCCACGCGCTGCAGGTCAGGTCCGGCTCCCTTCATGCCGGGGCCGCGGATCTCGATCCGCGTCTGCGTTGGGAAGTTCTGCGACCAGGTCAATTTGAGCTTGCTGTCCTGGGGTGTCGCGGCTGTGAGGTTGAAGATCGCAGGCAGTGCGCCCGGCTGCGGCTCGCCATAGACCGTGGTGTGCATGTCGCCTCTGATGATCACAACGTGATCATCCTTCGGCAGCGGGGCTTTGTGGGCAACGGCGTAGACTTCGATTTGATACCGCTCGCCGACCGCGACAGGGAACTCATCCGCGGCAAAGAGGAACGGAGCAGCGTGGGGACCGTTTTCCGGTCCGCAACTCAGTCCTCGCTTCGGGCCGGCTACGATCTTGCCGTCGGCGGATCGCACCCGGATGACCAGGTCACAGCAATTGTGTTCGGTGGGCGGGTTCATCAGGATCGGCGATACGATGAGCGAAACCATTCGCACGTTCGGTGTTCGCGGAGTGAACCAGATACGGTCGGTGTCGTACACCCAACCTTCCTCATCGGTGTTTTCAACGGGCGAACGTTTCAGGTCGGCCGGCTCTTCAACGATCCAGACGGCCAGGTCACTCTCCGGCCGTGGGAGGCCGTCAACGTACAAAACACCCCCGTCGTACGCGTTGCCGATCGAATGAAGGTAGGGCATCCAGGCCTTGCCATCCTCACGCCACAGGCGAATTCCATACGTACGACCCGGCACCATCGGGGCCTGGCCGGTGATCCAGCGAGCGATACCCCATTCCATTGAATGGCCGGAGACAAAAGTCTTTGTCGGTCCGATCTGCCTGCCGCCGGGCCCCCCTTCGACTAAGGCGGCGCGAAAGATACCCGGCTCGGAAGCCACCATCAGCGTCATGCTGACCAGCTCCGTCGAGGTGGCAGTGAAGGTTTGCACGAACTCGCGGGCCGACCAGCCCCAGACACATCCGTCAGGTTGGTACACATGGTCGATGACCAGATCGGCGCTGTTGATTCGGCTCTCGTCGGCCTGGGCCCCCGAGATGATCCGCGGGTAGATGGGACCATGTTCGACGAACGTGAAGTCCATCAGCCCATAGCAGAAAGGGAACTCGGTGTAACCCTCATCGGCCATGCCCGTATTGCCGATCTCGACCCGCTTGTCTTGCGTCCAGACCGATCGGGTCTTCGGCAGGATCGGGGCGTTGTTTCGTGAACCCACCATTCGATAGAAAAGCTGACGGCCTCGCGGTTTGCCCTCTCCTTCCGCCTTCTGGCCGACCAATGTCCCCGGTGCTACCAGGCATACAAGCCCGATGACGATAAGCCCGCGAGTCGTCATGATCGGGTTTCCCTTCTCGTCCAAGCGGACGCCGCCGGACAACCGGCGTTGGCTGGGTCTTTTGAGTCTTCGTGTCCAACTGGGTTCAGCGCGAATCCGCCGAGCAAGGATAGAAGGTCGGGACCCGCGCGTCAAACCCCTGATCTATGGTGATACATCGCTGGCGCAGGGGGGAGTGTGGGGATGTCACTCAGAGCAAAGCCTAGGGCCTTGCCTTGCCAGGTGTCGCGACGGGCAAGAGCCCGCTTGATGTCCTCCAAAACGGCGGCTTTATCAAGGCACCACTCCGGGGCAACGAGAATGTCGCGCGGGGCATCGGCATGCATGCGCTGGATGACCATCGTGGCCGGCAGTGTTTCGAGTACATCACACACCAGATCCACGTACTCCTGACGACCGAGCAGCGCAAGCTCGCCGCGAGCATATTGAGCGGCCATGACCGTGTCGCGCATGACGTGGAGCAGATGGATTTTGATGCCGTCGATGGGCAGTTGGGCGAGTCGACGGTGAGTGTCGAGAATCATCTCACGCGTTTCACCGGGCAGCCCGAGCACCGTGTGAACGCAGATCTTGATGCCTCGGTCGCGGGTCATCTCAACGGCGTCCAGAAACTCCTGGTAACCGTGGCCGCGATTGATCGCTTTGAGCGTGGCGTCATGGGCGCTCTGGAGGCCGTATTCGAGCCAAACCTCGCCGCGGCCGGAGTATCCGGCGATCAGGTCGATCTTGGCCGGGTCAACGCAGTCCGGGCGGGTGCCGATCGACAACCCGACGATCTCCGGGAACTTCCACGCCTCATCGTACAGCTCTCTGAGGTGCTCGAGCGGTGCATAGGTATTCGTGTAGGCCTGAAAGTAGGCGATGAACTTCGTGGCCCTGGACCGCCGACGGGTCTGCTCGATTCCCCATTGGAGCTGCTCGCGAACGACGGCCGGGTCGGTGCGGGCATTGGGGCTGAAACCGGCGTTGTTGCAGAACGTGCAGCCGCCGTAGCCCCGTGTCCCGTCGCGATTCGGACACGTGAACCCCGCGTGAATGGTCACCTTGTGGACCCGGCAGCCGTAACGCCGGCGCAGGTAGCGACTGAACGGATAGTAGCGAGGCGAATCGGTCATTTTTCGTTCATCAACCCGGTTACAGGCCTGGCCGGCCGCGCAAGGCAACCGAGGGGTTTATTGCTCTCCGGTTCCAAGCGCGGGGCCTCCTGTGCCGATTTTCGGCTGACCATAGCCGCACAACGTCTTATGATAGCCTGTGTGCGACGTTCTGTCATTGTAGAGACGTCTCCGCGCATGATACGTCGTACCCTGGGAGGGGCTTTGGGCGATGATCGGGGCGTTGTCCCGCGCACGATGGTTGATCTACGTGGGCATATGCTTGCCTTCATACCCTCCTGTGCTCGTCCCGTGAGGGCTGGGTTGCGCGCGACGCTCTTCTGCCGGGGATGGGAGTCGATGCAGAAAGCGTCTCTCCCCAGTTGCGCCGATCTCTCTTCGACAATCCTCGCCCTTTTCCACCTCACGGTATCCTTGTCAGTGTAATCTCCGCCTCCGCCGTCTGACCGGCGGCAGGAGGATCAACTGGAAGGAAGCCGGGCAAAGGGGAATCGAGCCTGATTCTGGCACTGACCGTGACCGTCCCTCGCCAGGAGGCTCCGATCGGCGAAACCAGTCGGACCGAGCCGGTCAGCATCCGCCGGATCGCGGCAGCGTCCAACGCCATGCCGGTGGCGACGCACCAGCGGTCGATGGGGATCTCAAACGTCCTTGTTTGCCTCGGCTCCGTGTGGAACTCGGCTCTGTCGAGCTTCATGAAGAACCACGTGCCGATCTGCTCGATGCTCACGACAAACGGTGCGGCCGTGTCGTTGATGGTCACGGAGAATCGGCCCGTCGCGGCAGGATACGGCCGGCAGAACCTGTTCAATCGGGAAATCTTCTCTTCCCACGGGGCTTTTTCCGCTAGTTGATTCAGCACTTCGCTCTCGGGCTTCAAACCGCTGAGAATGCATAGACCCTCGGCCGCCGCCATACGCACGTTGGCCTCTTCGTGGTTGCTCAAGACCGCCAGTCGGCGAGGGTTGACTGCTTCCAGCACCGCCGTGCCTTGCTCGCGACCGGCGGCGCTGCCCGCCATGTCCAGAATCGGGCGGAGGTTGGTCACATTCCCGCAGCCGATGAGCAGCACCGCCGCTTGCCGGATGTCCTGGCGTCCGGCTGAGAGCATGTCGAGAAAAACCGGAAGGTTGCCATCATCGACCCGTCCGGCAAACTCGGCCGCCAGCGAGGACTCATCGCCGCCCTTGCGCAGGTGCTCAGCGGCCAGTCGGGTCGTGGCCATGTGCGCGGCCTTTTCGCCACTGTCCAGTGCCGAGCTGGTGGCGGTCTTGAACAGCCGGTATCCGCCAATGCTCAACATCGCCAGGGCCGCGATGCCCGCAATCAGCTTCCACGGCAGGGCCGACAGGACCGACGGCTTGACTTCCACCGGCCGCCGTGGCGGACGCCGGACGATGCCGGTCACTTGATTCGCCCCGCATTCCGGGCAGGTGATTGCCTCGTCGTCCAGCGGTGCCTGGCAGATGATGCAGTTACGGAGTTCCTTCTTCTCTTTCGGAGCCTCGACGCCGATCCAGGAGTCCTCGCCGAGGTCGGTCTGCTTCCACTCGAACGGCAGCCGCACCTGGCCGATGCGAAAAGTCTGATGGCAGCCGGTGCACACGGCCGTCTTGCCCATCCCCTCGGTTCGCGTTCGGTACCGCCGCTGACAATGTGGACAGGCGACGCGAATCATGATTCACCTCGGCCTCAAGCATTTCAGAACCCGGAGCGCAAGCGACGGGCCAACCTTCTCAATGCCGCCAAGACTCCCACAACCGATTATAATCCCGGTCCGGAATCATAATGGCCCCAACCAACAACATGTTGTAAGAAAGAAGCGGCGGCATGACAAGGGCGGCGATTGTGGATTGGCGCTTGGGCCCTGGGGACTGGCGATTGCGCCCCGCAATGGGATTGGGCACCCCCGGCCCCCACCCGCCGATCCCCAGTCCCGGCCATTTGGCCCGCTCGCCCAGGACACTGGAAAGGACCAAGCCGTGACAGAGGGCATTCAGCAGAAGAAGCGTTGGCCGTGGTGGCTCCGGCTGATTCTCTATCTCAGCCCTCTCTGGATCATTCTCGCGATCATCCTGAGCGTCGAGATCTCCGGGCGGCGGGCGTACAACCGGGCGATACAGGAAGCCCGGGACATCGGCGGGCCGGTGACGATCGAGGAGATCGAGGCGGCTCGCAAGGTCTGGCCGGATGATGAGAATGGGGCCCTGGTTCTTCTTCGGGTTCGCGACCGACTCGATGCTATTGGCAAAGAGGCCGCAGCCACAACGCTCCCAGTTCTGGGCACCCTCAAAGACGAACTCGGATACCGCTGGTCAGATGACACCATTCAGGCTGTGGAGGCATTTCTTCAGCAACACGCAGCGGTGTTCGCCGAGATCGACCGCCTGCGACAGTATGACGGCGGGCGCATTCCGTTCGAGATGAAACCGAACCCGCTCGATACCTGCCTGCCTGATCGGGCTTTCCTTCGGCACTCGGCCAAGCTGGTGTTCCTGAGACTGGAGTCTCGGATCATTCTGGGCGATACTTCGCGAGCAGTGGATGACATTGATCTTCTCTTCCGTCACGCACGTCTTCTGGATGGTGAAGGGACGCTGATATCGAGCCTCGTCAGGCTGGCCATCGGCGCTCTTGCCGAGAATGGAGTCCAGCGAGTCCTATCCTTGTGCTCGCTGAGTGATCAGCAGTTGCAGCAGCTTGATGAGATGCTCGCCGCGTTTGAGCGCACGGATTGTCTGGAAATCGGATACCGCGGCGAGCGGGCCTTCTTTCTCATGCTCACAGAGGAGGCGAACCTTCGTCGCGCCGTGGCCACAGGGAACAACCCAAAATTCGCAACGCTCCCTATGGAGCTGCCTGTACTGCATGGCGTGTTTCAGATGGACCGGGCTGCCGGTTTGCGGATGCTCAATCGGATCGTGAAATCGAACACGCTCCAGGATCGTCTCAAGGCCATGATGGAGAATGAGGCAGAAAAGGCATCTGTGCCACGCCTTTACCTGGCGACGCGGATAATGATCCCTTCTCTCGAACGTTCCGTGGTCCTGGACCAGAACCGCATAGCTCAAGTGCGCGCTGCCAGAACCGGCCTGGCGATTGAGCGATTTCGCTCCGACCATGGTCGTTTTCCACAGCGGTTGGAAGAACTTGTGCCACAGTACCTGCCTGCTTTGTTGATCGACCCGTTCGACGACAAACCGCTGCGATACCGGGTGACCGACGACGCGGTGATCATCTACAGCATCGGCGAGGACGGCATCGACGACGGCGGGTATGTGGGCCACCGGACAGCGCCCGAAACGTCGCCAACAGACTGGGGTTTCGTCCTGCTCAAGCCCGACTTTCGTGGCCGACCGGCCAGTACCACGGCACCGGCGACACAAGAGGCTGAGACTGCTGCGGTCTCAACGGGTCCGGGCGGAGTAGGGCATGCCCGCGCCGAGTCGCGGGAATGCCATCCGGCGATGCAGACGGGCGAATCGGGCCATACATCCGCTTTGCACCAGCGTCATTATACGGGGAGCCGGGAGACTGGCCGCCGCGAGCAACGGCAACCTTGCGATGCTGCACGGTTCCACATCACCAGTCACCGATCCCCAATCGCGGCAGGGGGGGCGGCACGATGGTGGCGTCGGAAAGGACTGAGCCATGACAGAGACTGATAAAAACAAGAAGCGCTGGCCTTGGTGGGGCCGGCTTCTGTTGCTGTTGAGTCCGATCTTCGTTCTTCTGCTCGTGATCGTGGTTTTCGAGGCAGGCGGCCGCAGGTCCTTCAACAAGGCCCTGCAAGACGCCCGGGACATCGGCGGGCCGGTGACTTTCGAAGAGATCGAGGCGGCCCGCAAAGTCGTGCCGGACGACGTCAACGGCGCGTTGATCATCACTTCGCTGACCGGGCCGTTGTCGCCGTCGACGGACAACCCTGCACATGAGCTCCTGCCGCTTCTGGGGCAGGCCGACCTTCCACCGTTGGGAGAGAAGTGGCCGGATCAGACTGACCAGGTGGTCCGCGACTACCTTGCCCGATTGTCTGCCGAACTGAGCAAGATCGATGGGCTGGCTCGCTGCGAAAGTGGCGGGATGCCTTTCCAGGTGGCACCCAACCCGTTTGATACCCTTTTGCCGAGCCTGGGCCACGTTCGCGAATCATGCAAGCTGAAGTCGCTCCAGGTGATCAGCGAAGCGATGCAGGGGAATACGAAATCGCTGGTGACCGACCTGGACATTCTTCTGCGGCACGGCCAGACGCTGGCGGACCATCCGACGCTGATCTCGAGCTTGGTACATGTCGCGACCGACTCGTTGGCCCTCGACGTCCTCCAGCGAGTTCTCGGGCAGACGACAGTCAGCGCCGAGCAGCTTCGGCAGATCGAGCCGCTGGTCCGGGCCGTCGAGGATGAAGACCGCTTGTATTGGGGAATCCGGGGTGAGCGGGCGATGCTCGTCGGCGCGGTCACTTGGATGACGGCAAGCGGGGCTCGTGGCATTCCCGGGGCGGCTTCGCTGCCGTTGCCCGCTAACATTCCGGGCGTGAGAGGCTGGGTGATGGGCGACATGGCCGAGGGGCTGCGATTGGAGAACCGCCTGGTCAAGGCAAAGGGGCCTCGGGAGCGGATCAAGGCGGCCACCGAGGTTGAGACCGCAGTTGTGAGGCTTCCGCGATATCGCGTGCTGTCGAGGACGCTGATCCCGTCGATGAAGCGAGCATTCAGCCTGGACCTGCACGTGACGGCCATGGCCCGTTCGACCCGGGCGGCCTTGGCCGCGGAATGTTACCGGCTCGACAAGGGTCGGTTCCCTGACAAGCTGGAAGAGTTGGTGCCCGGTTACCTGGACGCGGTGCCGACTGATCCGTTCGATGACAAGCCGTTGCGATATCGTGTCGATCCAGACGGCGTGGTCATCTATTCGATCGCTGAAGATAGAAATGATGGCGGTGGCCAGGTTCAAGGCCGCATGCCTCCCAAGAGCCGGCCGCTTGATGTGGGTTTCGTACTGCTCAAACCCGATTCTCGCGGCCGTCCGGCCAGTAGCACCGCACCGGCGACACAAGAGGCCGAGGCCACTGCCGTTTCAACGGGTTCGGCGAGGTAAGCTACGCCCGCGACGGGCCGAATGGGATCTTGATGACCGGCTGAAAGTGAATCTGTGTGCGCCACGGTAGCGTCTCATCAGATTCATCACGAAAACACGAAAGAAGGAAAACACGAAAGAGGCCGCTGGGGGCCCCATCCATCCAGCCGAAGGGTGGATGGGTGGGGTCTCGGTGACCGACTGCGCAAGAATCGTCTGGCAGCGAACCTGGCTTTGGTGATTGATGGGGCGTTTGGGCTGATTCGATCATCGTATTCCCCAACCTTTGCTGGCGCGAAGGGTGGGCCATCCGGCCATCTTGATAGCCTCAAGCCGCCTTGGCAGCATGACGAAAGGATTCGTCGAGGGAATGGTGCCAGAAAGGATTCGGGCACCAGCAGACCCTGAACCCTGAACCCCGAATCCCGAACCCGTACCCTATTTGATCCTTCCGATCTTGCTCGTGTCGATGGGTACGAAGCCGATTTGGTGCGCCGGGTAGCCGGGCTTGAACGAGAAGTCCCCGTTGGCCGGGTCCACAAACTGCGGATCGGCGATGATGGAATGCGTGTCGTGGCCGCGTTTTCTCCAGTCCTCGAAAGACGCACCCGCGAAATCAAACGGTTGGCCTTCGGTTCGCCAGTAAAGGTTGTAGTCCGTCACGAACTTGTCGCTTTTCCAGTTGCCGGCCAGGAGGTTGGGACCGTCGAAGAGCACGATGTTTCGCTCGAAAATGAACGAGGTGTGCTCCTCTTCCCGTGACCGCTGCATCTGGGCCTCCCGGCCGAAGGCAAAGATGTTGTTGCGGAGGTAGTTCTCCTTGCCATAGTGCTGATGATAGCCGGCGTGCTTGGTGCGATAGACGATGTTGTTCTCGATGTGGATGTGCGTGCTGCCTTCGTCGTTGTAGATGCCCCAGCCGCCGTAGGTGTGGGCTTCAATGTCGTGGATCAGGTTATATCGAATCTGCGTATTTGGCGAGACCCCGAGGGTGTAGATACCGCCCATGTCGCTGAGCATGCCCTTGCCGATATCGTGGATATGGTTGTACTCGACGATGTTCCGGACGGCCGGGCTGGGGTTGTAGCCCCACGACCAGCCGACGGAAACGCCGGTGTAGTTGAAGTCGTGGATATGGTTGTGGCTGACGGTGTTGTCCCCGCTGGGGCCGATCAGCACACCGACGGCGCTGTGAAAAATGAGCCCGCCGGGGCCGATCTCGCAGTTGTGAACGATTGTGTGGCTCGATCCGCTCCAGACCTTGACTCCGCCCGCGCCCAAGTCGGTGATCTCGCAGTTGTTGATACAGATGTTCTCGCACCCGGTGCCGACCTCGATGCCGTAGCCGGAGACATGGTTGACCGCGGCACCGCAGACGATGCAGGTATCGGCGTCTACGAAGCAGACAGCGCCCGGCACGTCGAAGGAGGCCTGTGCCGAACCGGCTTTCTCGGCGGGCAGTGACCAGTCGGCATGGCTGAATGTCAGTTGACACAGATGCAGGTCGTGGACGGGTTTGCCGGCCTTGCGGTCACCCGCCACGCGGATCAGTTGGGGCAACCGCGGGGCGATCACAGTCGTGTTCTCGGGCGTCTCGCCGGGCTTGGGCACGTAGTAGAGCATGCCGGTGGAGCGGTCGACGTACCATTGCCCGGGCGTGTCCAGGGCCTCGAAGACGTTTTCGACGTAGTAGCGGGCAAACTGCTTGGGGCTGTGCGCGTCGGTCAGCCGGAAGATGCTCTTGCGGGTGAACTTGGCGAGGTTCTCGGTCTCGTTGACCTCGGCCAACGGCAGGCGCGACTCGATCCAGAAGTGCAGGGCAACGACCTCGACGTCACCGAGGTTCCGCCAATTCCTGATGTCGCCGGGCTTGAAAGTGGCTTCGGTCTGACCTTCGTTCCATGGAGTCTTGTCGGTCATCTGCGGCAGGCCGGTGAGCTCGAAGTAACCCTCCTTCGGAAGCCGCGTTCGCGGCCGACGCTCGTTGTTGACAAAAAGCTGGCGAGGGTACCACTTTCCGGCCTTTACGTCCGCCAATTCCGCGGCCCAGACCTTCTTGCCGTTCACTTCGGCGGTCTTCCAGCCGGTGATCCGCCGGCCGCCGCTGATGGTTGCGTGCTCATTGCCGAAGCAAGCGTACATGACCGGGGTGTCGCGTGTGCCGGAGTCCTCAGGGCCGAATACCAGTGGCTCCTCCAGCTCGTATGTCCCGGGTTTGACAGATACGAGCCACGCGGCTGCGTTCTTCGGCTTCTCGGTCGTGCGGATGCGTCTGAGGGCATCGCGCGCGGCTTGGATGGTCGGCAAAGGTCCGTCTGTCTTGTCGCTGTTGGGCTCGCGGAGCCGGCCCGACCATTCCAGTCGGCCGTCGGGCGAGACATAGATATCTGCATCGATCATGTCCTCCAAAGCGCGCGCCACCGCTGTCTGAACCGCCGGCCGGAAGACCTCTTCCGATATCAACTGGCCGCAGCCGGCCGGGAGTGTCGCCATGCCAAGTGTCGAGGCGAGCAGGGTCGTCGTTCCACAGAGGCGTGCGAAGCGGTGAGAGCGACGCGCAGTCCAAGACGACTCACGACGGTTGAAGACGCTGGCTACCATGTTCATGCTCCTGCGTTGAAGGTCCGGTGAAGTACTCACCCACGAGCTCCTGCGTGTCTCGTTGCTCTGTTAAGGCCGGCTATCATGGCCCCAAGGTGTCCTGCCGGCAAGTCCGGGCCGACCGATCGCGGGGCGTCGAGGAGCCAAGACCGTGATCGGGAACCTGACCCGGTGAGTGTGGGTCCGGCATCTTGCCGGTCATGTGACGCGTCAACTGGCAGGGCAGCGTCGAGCGGAGCGAGACCTGCCGGTGCGCGACGTTGGTGTGATTCACGGGTGTGATCGTGTTCAGCGTACAGGCGGCAGGTCTCCATCGCCTTCAGTGATTCCGACCATGCCCTACCCTTGCCAGATCAGTTGAAGCAGTTGTGCCGGCGCATCGATCAGGTGAGCAGCCCCTGCGGCGATGAGTTCCTCGCGATCACGATAGCCCCAGGTGGCTCCGATGGGAACAACTCCGGCATTCCGGGCAGTGGCGATGTCGGTGTTCGAGTCGCCGACGAGCATCACCTCGTTTGGCTTCGCCTTCATCCTCGCCACGATGTCCAGAAGCGTTCTTGGATCGGGTTTGCGACGGTCTTCTTCCTTATACCCCTCGATGGCCACCAGCGGCCAGCGGCCGAAGAGCCCCTGCGTCATCGGGACGGTGTACACGTGCGGCTTGTTCGACAAGACGCCCATCAGCACGCCTCGCTTTGCCAGCTCATCCATCAGTTCCGCAATGCCCGGAAACGGCACCGTCTTGTCCATCTGGTGCTCGCGGTAATGCTGCGAGACGGCCGCCATCATGCGTTCGAAGGTCGCCTTGTCCGCGTCCGGCAATGCCCGCCGGCACAGAGTCGGCAATCCCTCGCCGATCCAACGACGTACCTCGTCGCGGGATGCCTCGGGCCTCCCGACTGCGGCGAGTCCGTAGTTGATGGCGTCGGCAATCGCCGGCAGCGTGTCGGCCAGCGTGCCGTCAAGGTCGAAAACGACGCCCGTTGTGTTCATCCTCGTGAATTCACTCAACTCTGGTTCTATGGCTCGCTGCCCAATCTGAAGACATGGAGATGAAGCTCCGTGCCTCACCCGAAGACCTAGGGGATGAACCCCTCGGCTCGTCAAGATCGCGGCTACGAGCCTCTCCCACCGAATCCTGAACCCTGAACCCTCTACTGCACCTTCTGTGCCGCCTCGCTCGGTGTGTCAACGAACTTCACCGGTGTTCCGGCCTTGACCATCTTGGCCAGCCGTAGCGCATCCCAGTTGGTCAGCCTGAAGCAGCCGTGAGAACCGGTCTTGCCGATCATTTCGGGATTTGGCGAGCCGTGCATGCCCACGCCCGGCAGGGTCAACTGGATCCAACAGCGGCCGACCGGGTTTCGCGGCCCTGGCGGAATGGTCAGCTTGCTGGTGATCTTCTCGGTCACCTCAGGCCACATCTTGGGATCGAACGTGTACTCCGGATCGGTGGCGATGAACTCGACCTCGGCACTGCCCGACGGCAGCTTGGCCTTGCTGGCCGCGATGGAGCAGTGAAACAGCCCCGCCAGTTGCTTGTCACGATCAATAACCCGAATGATCTTGTCGTTGAGGTTGACTTCGAGTTGTGTCGCCTGCGGCAGACGTGCGGAACTGGCGATGGCCGGGCCGATGTACTTGTCGCCGGGCTTGAGGTTGCTGAGTTTCTTGCCCGGGTTGAGCCGCTGGAGCAGTCCTCGCGTGCAGTGGCATTTCTCGGCCAGAGCCTCTTCCAGATCGCTGTAGCCCAACAGGCTCTTCTTGCTCTTGGCCACCCAGCTATGGGGTACCGGATCAACCTCCTTAAGATCGGCCGATTCGATGGTGTAGAGGATGAGCGCCCCATCCGGATCGACCTTGAGAGCCTCGGCGGTCGCCTTGTCCAATTCACCGGTCTTGGGCAGTCCCTTAACCCGCTGAAATTCCCAGGTGGCGATCTTCGTCTTGCGTCCGGGGTTACCGTCGATCAATCCGGGTGAGAAGCCGACGTTTTCCAGTGCAACCTGCCAGGCGATATTCCGCCGAAGGCTTGACTCGCTTTCCTGAGCGATGGCGGGCCTGAGTGTCACACAGCCGCTGATGCAGGCGGTTGCGATCAGAAAGTGGTATACTGTCCCGACATATCTGTACGTTTGAGGAAGCATGTGACCTCCTTGTCCTCGCGCGATCGCAACTATTCCCTGCGGGCCGGGGCGGTTGCTGGGGCGTCAGGCGATTGTATCTGACCGGCCACTGAAGGGCCAGCCATCGATCGGGCCCAACTCTCATATTCGGCAAGACAATCCTCCGGACTGATGAACTTCTTCCAGACTGCCCGGGCGCGGTAACCGTATTCACGGTCCTGTTCGACGGGGTGGATGACATACTGGAAATCCCAGGCCGGCCGGGGGAACTTATCGAGCTTGAATTTGAACAGGCTGAACCGCAGCTCGTCGGCCGGGGTATACGCCCGGTCGAACATGAGAATATATGTCATGCCCTTGGCTGCCCGACCATAGTAGAAGGGCTTGCTGAACCGGGGGTACTCGTAGCTCCAACTGTTGAGCCGAAACCTCAGATCGTCGTCGCGGGGCAAATCCTTTGCCTGGACGTGCCGCCACGTTCCGCCATGATTGTGGTCGGGATGGCCGGGCGGGGCATCGACCCGGATCCATTCCTCCCGACCGTCTCGCCGTTCGATCCCGCGGAAGTTAATCGCCACGTCTTCGACGTCGTTCATGTAGTTGGCCCAGAAGAGAATCGCGTACCGATGTCTGCCGAACAGCGAGGCGTCGGCCGGACGGCATCTGAACTCGAAATCAATGTAGTGGGGCGGCGTCACCGTGTATTTCATCGTACTGGCCATGGCCCAGGGGTCATCTGCCGCATTCCGCACCAGCATGACCGATCGGCCGTCCGGCAACGTGTACAGGCGATAAGGCCCGTGTCGCGGAGTGAAAGCATTGTGCGGGTTCTCATGTCCCGCAATGATGTGCTCGAAGTTCAAACCGGCCGCCGCTCCCTTGCTGTCAGGGTCGAAGGCGTTGAAGCCCGGCGCGTCCTTCACGTTGATGAGCGACGCAATGCCGCTGAGCACGCCGGGCGACTCGGAGTTGTCCAGAAAGACGACGTCGAGATCGCCGGCGCGTATGTGGGCGGATTTCGCCGAATCGCCGGCGGGGCGGGTCGAGACCTCACTCGCAGGGTCGGCCTCACAACAGCATAGGACAACCAGCATTTGGAGCAACATGTCAGCCCTCCCGACGTCCGGCCGATTCATTCCCTCATCGCATAACCATGCTATCACACGGCCGTGAATCGGACGACGGGCGGAACGCTCCATCTCCACCTGAAATCAAACACCCGTGTCAAGTCTTGCTCCTGGAATCCGCTGCGATACAATCCTACCCATGCGTCAGGGACAAGAAGGTGAGGGCAAGGGGACTTGCGACGCCCTGATGGGCCGCGACCAGGCAGTCAGTCGCCGCGAACTGCTGGCGTCGCTCGCCGTGGCGGTCTCGGCCCGGGCGGCCTTGGCGGCGGTCGGCACTTCACGGCCCGCAAGCCGACCGGCAGACACGATACCGTGGGACGACCCGCCGACTGATGCAGTCCTCGGTCGAGTCCTTTACGACGGTACGCCTCCGGTTCTTGCGCCGGTCGACTGTAGCGCCGACCCCAACTGCGCCGCCCTCTACCGCCACAACCCGCTCCTGCCGGAGGACCTGGTGGTGAGTAAGACCGGCGGGTTGGCTCATGTCTTCGTGTCGGTGAAACACGGGTTGGATCCGGGTCGCCGATGGCCCGTGCCCGATCGACCGGTGATCCTGGATCAAAAGGGCTGCCTCTACATTCCCCACGTGTTCGGCGTCATGGCCGGCCAGCCGCTCCAGATCCTCAACAGCAGCAAGATCAACGAGGTTCCGCACGGATACCCCAAACGTAACCCGGAGTTCAGTTTCACTCTGCCCAAGCGCGGCATGAGTAAGACCGTCGTGCTCAACGAGCCGGAAGTGTTTCGCATCGGCTGTGACGTGCATCCGTGGGAAACGGCGTGGTGCCACGTGATGGCCCACCCGTTCTTTGCGGTGACCGACACCGAGGGGCGGTTCATGATCCGCGGTCTGCCGGCCGGCGAGTACGAATTGGAGTTATGGCACGAGCATGCCACGCTGGGTACGCTGACCAGGAGCGTTCGCATCGAGGCGGGTCGGGCGGCTTGGCTTGAAGAAGTCAGGTGGTCGCCGTTGCAGCAACGGCAGTAGCGTGGAAACAGAGAATCGCGTCTTCTTGGGCGTCTGGAGAGGTCGACAGATGAGGCAGTTGATTCGCATTGCGCCGGTAGCGGGGCTCTTCGCCCTGTGGTGTGCGGGCTTGGCCGGCTGCACCGGCTTCGATCTGCCCTCTTCTGACGGTGGCGACTGGTGGGATCCGGGCGATGGTGGAGGAGGGGGCGGCGGCGTCGAGTCCGGTTATTGCGAGCCTGTCGGAGCGCCCGATACGGCCGTTCAGCAATTGATGTTCGAAGCGATCAATACATATCGACTGGCCAACGGTCTTGACGAACTGCTCTATTCCGATACCCTGGAAGAGGCTGCGGACTTCCAGGCCCAAGACATGTATGCCCGTAGCTTCTTCGACCATACCAACCCCGACGGCGAGGGCCCGATGGACCGCGCGGTCGCGGCCGGATTCTGTCGTCCGAGGCTGGTCGGTGAAAACATCGCTTATGGACAACAATCGGTGAACGAGGTGCAGGTGGGCTGGCAGAATAGTCCCGGCCACAATGCCAACATGCTCAGGGCCGACTTCGTCTTTGTCGGCATGGGACACTACACCGCCCCGATCGGGACGCAGTATTGGGTCCAGCTTTTCGGAACACCCTTCGAGTAGGCCTCGCGGGGGGTTGTTCGGCGGGCATGTGCCCGCGGGAGAACAAAGATGATGCGATTACTGACAGGCTTGCTCTGGCGGACCTCGGCTGTCGTGTTGCTTGTGTCCTTACCCGCCTGTGTTGGCGGTCTTCCGCTGCCGGGTATCGGAGGGTTTCCGGACGTTCTTGGTGACGATGCCAATGATCCCGGCGCGGGCGCATCGGGCTATTGCGAGCCGATCGGTACCCCGGACACGAGTACTCAGCAGCAGATGCTGAATGCTTTGAACAATTATCGTCTTGCGAATGGACTTGGGATACTGATGTATTCCGACTCGCTCGAACAGGCCGCACAGGCACACGCGCAGGATATGCATGCCCGCAACTTCTTCGACCATACCAATCCCGACGGCAAAACCTCATTCGACCGCGCTGTGGCCGCCGGCTTCTGCAGTCCCTTGATGGTCGGCGAGAACATCGCTTATGGCCAGCAGTCCGTGGCCGACGTTCAGGCCGGTTGGGAAGGCAGCCCGGGTCACAACGCTAATATGCTCCACACTGGTTACGCGTTTGTCGGCATGGGGCACTATGTCTCCTTCCTGGGGGAGCATTACTGGGTACAAGTCTTTGGCACCACCTTCGAGTAGACATGCCCCAAAGGCACCCTCGCCCAACCGGTCATGGATCCCTACTGGCCGGCGTTCCCGCCGCGAGTCGCTTTCGTTGAGAGTTTCGGCTATCCTTTGGCTTTCAACGGTTATCGCCGGACGCCTGAAACGGGCCGCTTGCGGCGCGGCATGGGGATCCCTGTGATGGGCCGGCGACCGATCGGGAAGCGTAAATGCCTAAGCGACAGGATCTTAAGTGTGTAATGATCATCGGCTCCGGCCCGATCATCATCGGGCAGGGCTGTGAGTTTGATTACTCCGGGACCCAGGCATGCAAGGCCCTTCGCGAGGAGGGCATTCGCGTTGTTCTTCTCAACAGCAACCCGGCGACCATCATGACCGACCCGGAGATGGCCGACCGGGTCTACATCGAGCCGATCACGCCGGAGGCCATCGACAAGGTCCTGGCAATGGAAAAGGCTCGCGGCACGCCCGTAGATGCGCTGCTTCCTACCCTCGGCGGCCAGACGGGTTTGAACTGCGCGGTGCGCGCGGCAGATGCGGGCATCCTCGGCAAGCACGGCGTGCAGCTCATCGGCGCGGATCAGAAAGCCATCCACAAAGCCGAAGACCGTACCGAATTCAAGAACGCGATGCTCCGCATCGGTCTCGATGTGCCGCGATCCGGGATCGCCCATTCGTGGCAAGAGGCCCGGGAGGTGCTCAAGGAGATCGGCTTGCCGGTGGTCATCCGCCCGGCATACACACTCGGCGGGACCGGCGGAGGATTTGCCACCACTCCCACGGAGTTCGAGACCATCTGCAAGCGCGGGCTCGAATACTCGCTCAATAGCGAAATCCTCATCGAAGAAAGTTGCCTCGGCTGGAAGGAATACGAACTCGAGGTCATGCGCGACCGCGCGGACAACGTGGTCATCATCTGCTCCATCGAGAACTTCGACCCCATGGGCGTACACACCGGCGATTCAATCACCGTTGCTCCGGCCCAGACGCTGACCGACAAGGAATACCAGCGCATGCGGGACGCGGCGATCAAGATCATCCGCGAGATCGGCGTCGAGACCGGCGGGTCGAACATCCAGTTCGCCGTGCATCCCAAGACCGGCCGAATGGTTGTGATCGAGATGAACCCGCGCGTCTCGCGAAGCTCCGCCCTGGCCAGCAAGGCCACCGGCTACCCGATCGCCCGAATCGCCGCAAAACTCGCCATCGGCTACACCCTGGACGAGATCCCCAACGACATCACCAGGAAAACGCCGGCCAGTTTCGAGCCGACCATCGACTACTGCGTGGTCAAAATCCCACGCTGGACGTTCGAGAAATTCCCCGAGGCCGACGAGACCCTGACCACCCAGATGAAGAGCGTCGGCGAGGCCATGTCCATCGGCCGCACGTTCAAAGAAGCGCTCCAGAAGGGCATTCGTTCGATGGAGATCAAGCGCTTCGGCCTGGGCCTGGACGCCAACGACAAGTGGCTGGCGGCCATGCAGGCCTCCGAAAGCGCCTGGCGGCGTGAGGCCGAAACACCCGGCGAGCCCGAGCCGCTCAAAGGCTGGCGCAAGGGCGAAGCTCCGGCCGACACCGTGGAACAGAGTGCTCAGAAGTATCCGATTCCTTTCCCGGTACTTCGCGACAAGTTGTCTCGCCCGTGCCAGGGCCGCCTCTACTACATCCGCTACGCCCTTAAGATGGGCTGGAGCGTCGAGAAGATCTACGAACTCAGCCACATCGATCCATGGTTCCTGGAGAACATCAAGGAGCTGGTGGAGTTCGAGGATGAGTTGATCACGCTCGCTCAGGAGGGCAGAGACGATCTGAAGAGACTCTTCGAAGATTGTGCCCGAGCTCAGGCCGAGTATGACCAACACGGCATGAGGCGCTCGCCGGCAACCGATGATGTTGCTGCCAGACTCTCTGCCGGGTCCTCTCTTGCGGTGTTTGAGCGGCTTCGCCAGGTCGTCCGTCAGGCCAAGCAATGGGGCTACTCGAATGTGCAACTGGCGACGGTATTCAACGTTCCCCATGTGCAGGTGCGTGCGTTCTGCAGATATGGCGGCCTTGAGCCCGTCTACAAGCTGGTAGACACCTGCGCGGCGGAATTCGAGGCCGAGACACCGTACTACTACTCGTCTCACGAGAATCCACCGGCCACGTTGGGCAAGATGGATGTTACCTCCGTGGAGCATGGAGGAAATCGGCAATGCTCCGAGCGTCTTGTTGCTTTCGCTGAACACGACGACGAAATCCGCGTCAGCGAACGGCAGAAAGTCATTGTACTCGGCGGTGGGCCGAACCGTATCGGGCAGGGCATCGAGTTCGATTATTGCTGCGTGCATGCCGTTTTCACCGCCCGCGACATGGGCTATGAGACGGTGATGATCAACTCGAACCCCGAGACGGTCTCGACTGACTACGACACGAGCGACCTGTTGTTCTTCGAGCCGCTGACGCATGAGGACGTATTGAACATCTGCGAACGTCTGAACGGCAGGCCGTTCATCCCTTTGACCCCCCCGTCCCCCCCTTGCCAAGGGGGGGCCAGGGGGGGTGGGCTCGTCAAAGGTGTCATCGTCCAGTTCGGCGGCCAGACGCCGCTGAACCTGGCCCAGGGGCTCAAGGATGCCGGCGTGCCGATCTTGGGCACCTCGCCCGAGAGTATCCACTTGGCCGAGGACCGCGAGGCCTTTGCCGGCGTGCTCAACGAACTGGGTCTGCGCCAGCCGGAGAACGGAATCGCTTATGACCTGGAAGGTGCCAAGGAGATCGCCAGACGCATCGGCTACCCGGTGCTGGTGCGGCCGTCGTACGTGCTGGGCGGTCGGGCGATGGAGAAGTGTCACTTGGAAGAAGACCTGGTGCGTTACATGGACAAGGCCCTGCAAGCCACCGACCGTATGGCCGGCAGCGGCAAGGCTCACCCCATCCTCATCGATCGATTCCTCAGCGAAGCCACCGAGGTCGACGTCGACTGCATCTGCGACGGAAAAAAAGCGGTGGTTTGCGGCGTGATGGAGCACATCGAGGAGGCCGGCATCCACAGCGGCGACAGTGCATGCGCCCTCCCCCCCTACGCGCTGAGCCCGGCCATCATCGATGAGATCAAGCAGCAGACAGAGCGGCTCGCCATGCGGATCGGTGTCTGCGGCCTGATGAACGTGCAATACGCAGTGAAGGATGACGTGGTCTACGTACTGGAGGTCAACCCGCGGGCCTCTCGAACCGTGCCCTTCGTCAGCAAGGCCACCGGCGTGCCCTGGGCAAAACTGGCCACCGAAGTAATGCTCGGCAAATCGCTCGACCAGGTGATGAGGCAGCGCGGCCTGACCGATGCTCCCTGGCCCAGACACATTTCAGTCAAAGAGTCGGTCTTCCCGTTCAGCAAGTTCCCCGGTGTGGATTGCGTTCTCGGCCCCGAGATGCGCAGCACCGGCGAGGTTATGGGTATCGACTACTCGTTCGGCCTGGCGTTTGCCAAGTCGCAGATGGCGGCCGGCACGGCCCTGCCAACAAGCGGCACCGTGCTCATCAGCGTCAACGACCACGACAAACCGCTGATCGTGCCGATCGCCCGTGAGTTCAAGGAGATGGGCTTTCGGATCGTCTCGACCCGCAAGACCCGCGATACGCTGCTCGCCGCCGGCATCGAGGCGGACCTGGTATCGAAAATACAGGATCCCGCCGGTCCCTATCTGATCGACATGATCAATGCCGGGCAGATCGGCCTGCTGATCAACACCCCGGTTTTCTTCGGCAGCGCAGCCACCGAAAGCCGCATCCGCTCCGCGGCCGTCATGCACAACATCCCTCTGGTCACCACCATGACCGGCGCCCGGGCGGTCGTTCAGGCCATCCGGGCCCTCCGCGAAGGCGATTGGACCGTCCGGGCACTGCAGGACTATCACCGTCAGCCGGTCGGCTGACCGTGCGGTCCGGGCGGCGAGGGGCTCGTCATCTGAGGCTGAGCTGCCGGGAAAACCGTGCTTGTTGAGCGAGGTCTTATTCTCCCCCGCCCCGCATCCCACGTCCCATGCCGACATGTTGTCGGCGCACAAACGCGTATCGCCGGGATGAAACACCCCTCAGGGCATCTCATCCCGGCGATCCCGCGGGAGGAGGAAAGACGAAAGAAAGTACTTGCTGTCTGTATGCTCTGCCCTACATCTGATTATACGCCTGCCGGCGGCCTCGGTTCGCATTCTTCCACAATAATCTGGTCCAATATAAAGCCTGCCCGAGAGCTGTGGCGCGTGTTTCAAGGCCGTGGCAGACGCTTCCCCCCGTTTCCCTGGGATTCGGAAATCCCAACATCGGGCCGTCCCACACCGAAGACACCGCAGAACCCTGATCTTTCGTGCTCCGCAGCGAGGGACCGAGTCTGTACAGGGACGCTGGTCTGGTGATAGGCCCCGCGAACGCTTGGGGTTCTCAAAAAGATTCTCACGCGTTGGCGAAGCGAGTCTGGCGCAGGGCTCTGACCAGGCGGATGGCGGCGAAGAGGAAGACGACGGCCGGGAGGGCGCAGATCGCAGCACCAGAGGCATAGTGTGCGATTGTGCCGGCCCAACTGTAGTGGTACGTGGCCATGTTCCACTGGAAACGTTCCTTCAATACGTAGACGATCAACATCGACGCATCGACTGCCAAGAGAATCGGAACCGCCCACGCCGACCAGTAGAAAACCACCGTGGCCGGAGTCCTCAACGATCGGTGTCCGGACAATCGACCCAATAGCACCAGCAGGGAGAGAAAGAGCAGAATACCAACGGGTATGGCTGTCGCTGCGACCGCGGCCTTTCCCAGGTGTCGCAGTGCATAGTCCGGGCGCCAGAGGAGCACCTCGATGATCCCGAACGGTACGACGAGCGGCAACGATGCCAGACACATCCATATGGCAAACCGTCTCGCTGCCGGGTAGTCGGTCCGCACGGTCGTCCGGCGGTAGAAGTCGGTACGGAGAGAGGCCCAACACGTTCTGAGAAAGGCCCTTGGCCGAGATGCAAGCCGATGGGCGGCGGCCCAACTCGTCGGCCTGCGTCGCTCCGGCAGTGAATACGCGATCGCCGCACCGCACTCGGGGCAGTTGTCGGTCGACTTCAGCCCGGTTAAGGCATAGCCGCACGTCTCACACAATGGCCGGCGCGGCTTCCAGGCTGGTCCCTCTGTCGGTCCGGCGTAACGAAGGCCGCTCCGCAGCCAGATCCAAACGAACCACAAGACGTATAGACCGATGGCACCCGCCCATAGCTCGTCGAGCTGCTCTCGGGTGTAATCGAGAAGCTCAATTGCCTGGAAAGCGATCCCCAAGACCGGCAGAGACGTCGTGGACCACAACGTCAGTTTCACACTTCGCGAGAACAGCAGTTGGCCGCGCTCCCCCGCGGTTGCATAGGGCATCAGCAGACATGCCAGCAGGATCAGCCCGGCCTCTACGGCGACTGCCATGGCCAGTCCAATCGCCAAGTCCGCACCGCCACCGACCCAGCCGTTTACGCCGAATTCTGGGTTGCCGGCCAGCAGGGTGCCCAGCACGGCCATTGGAGCCCGGGCAATCTGCGAGATGGTCGGGTCCGGCCAGAGTGCCTCCGTTTCATGCCCGGAGGTCCGCCCGGTCAGATAGGCCGCCCAGCCGAACATCGGAGTCCAGTAAGCGACCGTCATGCAGCCCAGCCCGTACACCACCCAGACAAGATGCGCGACAATCACACCCGGCCATCGTACGGCCGCAAAGTGCGGTCCCATCCGCTTCGGCAGGAGCCAGAAAAGTGGAACCAAGACCACCGCCAACGGCCAGGGGATCCACAGGGCCCGCACAGGCTTCGGCGGTGTTTGCAACGGCCAGAACTCCGGCAGAACAGCCTGTCCGGACGGCGAAACGGGTGCTGTTTCAGTAGTCGCTGTCACCGGTTGCCCTTGTTGTTGTGCCGGCGGGGACGAGGAACCATTCATTGAACGTTGCGGGTTGCCGTGTCTTGTGGATGAGGAGGTCCAGGAGCTCGCCACTGTTCGCATCCCGTTCCACACCACCGTCGTCCTTTCCGTCCTCCCACACCGAGTACAGCCGGTAGTCTCCCTCAGTCTCGCGTTTGTATCGGAGCGGTCTGCCCGCGCCAGGGTCTATTGGCAGCGCCTCAAGATAGCGGGGTACCATTTCCTCCAATGCCTCTGGAAACCGGCCGTGGTCGTTCCGGTAGGCCGCAAGAGCGAGAACCGTGATGGTGCCATCGACCCACATCTCGTCTCGCTCCGTCCGCCAGCGTATCCTCCACGACCAGTCTTGTCCTTGACTCGCCTTGAACGGCAGCGTCGGATCCCAGCTCTGCCAGCCCCTGCTATGTCTGCTTATTGATGAGGGTGGCGGTGTGGGTGTATCGATCGCCACAAGCTGATTGCGGCAATAGTCGTCCAGCCGATTCTTCGCCTGTTCGCGATTATCATAGAACGGCGAGAGAAGGTTCAGCAGGCCAAGCGACGGGTGATCGGCGATCTCGGGACAGCAGTAGGTGGGAACGAACCATCCGCCGTCGCGGTCATCCCCAGTGTACATCTGGTTGGCGAAGTCCCGCAGAAGAAGATGATCGCTTCTCAGCATGGTCTCGGCCAGTTGCCTGGGATCGCGTCGCTGGGTACCGACCAGATTCTGCAACCGGCGGAGTTGGACGTTGTCCAGCTTCATCTCCTCAGGCCAATGAGTCATTTCCCACAATGCCATACAACGACATGCCGTGCCGACCATCATGCTGAGGGCTCTTTGGTCGTCCTCCAGGCCCGAGGCCAGATTGAGAACTGTCCGGATATCACTCAGGGCGCTGTCGAGATCGTTTCGCTCGGCCATGGCCCGGCGTGCTCGGACGGTCAGCGTCCTTGCCGCCTCCCGGCAACTGCTCAACATTGTGAAGCCGAATCTGGCCTGCGAGATGCAAAAGGGCTTGCCACTGAGTTCGACGATTCGATCGAGGGTTGCCTTTGTAGTCGCCAGATCGAGATATCTGACGATCTCCGTAAGATGGTAGCGCGTGGTCGGGTTCCATTCCCCGTCCAGCGCCACTGCGGTCCACAAATCGATCGAATCGGACTTCGCCGATCGCCGCTGGACTGGTTGGCCCTTTCGCCAGGCCTCGTAGTCTTCTCCTTCCATCCATTCCATGCCGGCCGGCGCTGTGGTCGGGGCTGGGAAGGTTGTTGGTGTCGCCGTCAGCGTGGTCAGGGCGTTAGCGAGTTGCACAGAAACATCGACAGCCGGATCCGGAATAGCCAAGCCGGCGTCGGACCAGCCTCCGGCGATGTACGGCGCGGCCGGCCGTGTGGTCATCCGCGTATACGCGAAGTACCCGAACCACGGCACCAGCACGACGGCCAGCACCAAACGAACCCACCACCGCCGGCGGTCGAACCAGTCGCGGACGAGATTCAGCGGATAGGGGGCGTAGGGGGTCATGGTTGCTCCTGATAGAGCATACCGCCTGTGTTGGGGGGGGCAACTGTGAGGAGAGAATTGGCTGTTAGTCCCTTCCGTCGCAACTGGTGCGCATTTTGCGCGCATGTTTCTGGATCGCAGAGCGGTTGGGTTGCGGCCTGCAAAAAGGCGGTCCGCCTTAGTCTGTTAGACTCTCGGTGAAGCAGGCAATCTGGAGGTTAGTTCCTTGCGAGATCACACCAAGGTCAAGGTATTCCAGGCGGCGGACAGGTTAGCCATCCTTGTGTACAAGATGACGCGGACCTTCCCACGAGAGGAACAGTCTGGCCTGACCTCGCAGATGAGACGAGCCGCGGTCTCCGTCCCGTCAAACATCGTGGAGGGATGTGCGCGGCCGACGGAGGCCAACTACATTCGCTTTTTGGGCACCTCATTTGCCTCCCTTCGTGAACTGCAGTACCAGGGTTCGCTGGTCCATCGTCTGGGCTACTGCAAGGACGACGCCCGTCAGGCCTTTGACGCACTCTGTACCGAGGTATCCAAGATGCTCGGCGCGATGATCCGCTCTTTGCGGAGCGAGCAGTGATGGTTCTTCTGTTCGTCTGAGCGACTATAAGGTCCAACGATCTTGCACTGGCCTAACAGCCCAACAGTCCAACAGCCTAACAGTCTTTCTTGGTTCCGGATAAAATCCATACATGCTTCGCATTGGCTCGCTCACACTCGAGTTCCCCGTCATCCAGGCCGCTCTGAGCGGTTACAGCGATCTGCCCATGCGTCGGGTGGCGCGGATGCTGGGCGCGTCCTACATGCTCAGCGAGGTGGTGCTCGATCGGCTGGTGATCCAAAAGGGTCGCAAGCGCCGGACGATTACCACCGTTCATCCTGACGATCATCCTGTCGGCGGGCAGCTCATGGGGGCCGAGCCGAACGCCTTTGCCCAGGCAGCGGACGCCTTGGTGCAGGCCGGCTACGACGTGGTGGACATCAACTTCGCTTGTCCGGTCAGAAAGGTCCTCGGCCGTTGCCGCGGCGGCTATCTGCTCTCGGACCCGGAAACGGCGCTGGCGATCGTGCGGGCAGTCGTTGAAGCCGTCGATCATCGCCGGCCGGTGACGCTCAAAATGCGGCGCGGCATGGACGACACGCCCGAGAGCGAACGCAAGTTCTTCACCATTCTCGACGGGGCCTTTGCCGCCGGCATCGATGCGGTGACGGTGCACCCGCGCACCGTTCGCCAGCGCTATGTCGGCCCGAGTCAGTGGCCTTTCCTCAAACGAGTCAAGCAGCACGTTGGCGACAGGGTCGTCATTGGTAGCGGTGACCTGTTTTGCGCCGAGGATTGTATCCGCATGATGGCCGAGACCGGCGTCGACGGAGTGGCCGTTGCCCGAGGCTGCATCGGCAACCCGTGGATTTTCCGCGAATGTCGCGAACTGCTGGCCGGCCGTCCGATCCCGCCGGCTCCGTCGGTTCCCGAGCAGGGGGAGGTCATCGCCCGCCACTATGCCTGGACGGCCGAAGTCTACGGCGACAAGATCGCCGGGAAGATGATGCGCAAGTTCGGCATCAAGTACAGCGAGCTTCATCCCATGGACCGCGAGGTGCGCGACGCCTTTATCGCCGCCAGGACCCGTGTCGACTTCCAGGCCGTCCTGACACAATGGTATGATCCGGCCCGCGACTGGCCGCCGGGTGTCCGCCGAACCGGTCCGGGACATCTGGTGGCAGCGGGAGCGAGGATGGGGTAATTGGTCTGTTGGTGGGGGGTAATGAGTATCGAATATGCGAGATCACACCACACTTCAGGCATTCCAGGAAGCTGATGAGTTGGCCGTCCTCATCTACAGGGCAACCAAGCCTTTTCCTCGAGAGGAGCAGTTTGGGCTCACTGCCCAGATGAGGCGAGCCGCTGTGTCTGTGCCTTCAAACATAGTCGAAGACTGCGCTCGACAGAGTCAGGCCGACTTCGTCCGGTTCCTGGATACAGCGTTCGCGTCTTTGCGGGAATTGCACTACCAAGCGTCTCTGTCTCGCCTTCTGGGATACCTGGATCAAAAGCGTTTCTGTGCTCTCGATGCCCAGTGTACGAAGGTCTCAAAGCTCTTGGCTGGACTAATCCGCTCCATGCACAACCGGCGATGTGCAACGAACGCAAACGCGCCAGCAGACCAACAGACCAACAGACTAACAGACCAACAGACCAGTACACCAATGACCTTTGGAGCCCAATCGTGTCCTTCCTCACCCGCATCCTCTTCGAAGACCTCGCCGTCCTGCTCATCATCGAGTTTCTCGTGCTCATGTCCGTGCTGGCCGTCCATCGGCAGCGCATGACACCCCGCACCCGTCGGGCCGTGTGGATCACACTGGGTTGCTGCGCGGCTTTCATTACCCTCAACCATCTGGTGACCACCGACAGCGAGCGGATCGTCCAAACCGTCTCGGCCATCGCCAAGGCTGTCGACGAGGGTGACGTGCCCGCGATTGCGAATCATCTGGACGACGAGTTTCACTACCGCAACTGGGACAAGGACGGCTTCGTGGCCGAGCTGAACGGCAAACTTCAGCAATGGCGGATCGACGAGGCCAAGGTGGGGCGGTTCGAGATCCGGATCGAAGGTGATGCGGCCACCGCTTCCTTCCGGGCGTCCTGCGACTGGAGGGGTGCCAGCGACGCGCAGGCCGGCGTAGCCAGCACCTGGACGCTGGAGCTGATCCGCCGGCCCGGCGGATGGAAGTTGCGACGCGTCGTCAGCGCCAAGGTTGGCCCGGGATACAAGCTCGACCTGAACGAAGTGTGGCACTACTGATCGATCACTCGGCACCCCTGGAAAGGGCTGTGTGCCATTGCTCTGCGAGCAGTGCTGACGGGCGGGCGGCGACACGGCAGTGCCGCACGACGGCACTTGCCCGCTCCGCGAACCACCGCAATCTGGTGGATGCACCGTCGTGCGAGGGTGCATGCCGTTTTCGGTGGCGTTGTGAAAGTAGGGCATGGTCGAAATCCGCACAGCGGATGAGACCTGCCGATAATTCCGGCCGTTCTCGGCAGGTCTCGGTCGCTGAAGCGACCTCGACACTGCCGCACTCGCAGCGGGCATGGGCACACGTGCCAGCGTTTCAGGGATGCGCCCTCATGCGAAGATCTCCGATTTTCCGGCCGTTGCCACATGGCCGGAACCGGGGGTACAATAAGAGTTTCTTTCTCGGCCGGCCGGACCGGTCGCAGATGAGTGCTACGGAGTGCTATAGATGACCTCTCAGGAAGTATTTGATCTGTACAGCCGATGTGTGATCGGCAACTACGGCCGCCTGCCGGTGGTGATTGTCAAGGCCCAGGGTTCGCAGATGTGGGACATCGACGGCAAGCGGTACCTCGATCTGTTCCCTGGCTGGGGCTGCAGCCTGCTAGGCCATTGTCATCCCCGCGTCGTCGAGGCGATCCGCGAGCAGGTCGGCCGCCTGATCCATGTGGACAACACCTTTTACACCGTCGAGCAGGGTCGCCTGGCCGAGATGCTCAGCCGGCACAGCTTCGGCGGGCAGTGCTTCTTTTCCAACAGCGGGGCTGAGGCCAACGAGGGGGCCATCAAACTGGCTCGCAAGCATGCCGGCCAGGGACGCTACAGGATTATCACCATGGAAAAGAGCTTCCACGGCCGGACCTTCGGGGCCATGTCGGCCACCGCCCAATCAAAGACGCATGCCGGCTTCGAGCCTCTGTTGCCGGGCTTCGTCTACGTCCCGTTCGATGATGTGGACGCGGTTGCCAGGGCCATCACCGACGAAACGGCCGCCGTCATGCTTGAGCCGGTTCAGGGAGAAGGTGGAATAAACATTCCCTCCGACGACTACCTTCCGAAGATCCGCGAACTGTGCGACGAGCACAACCTCCTTCTGATTCTGGACGAAGTGCAGACCGGCGTCGGTCGGACCGGCAAGTGGTTCGGCTATCAGCACAGTAACATCGAGCCGGACATCGTCACCATGGCTAAAGCCTTGGGCAACGGCGCGCCCATCGGCGCGATCATCGCCCAACCCGATGTCGCCGCCGCCTTTACCCCCGGCTCGCACGCCTCGACCTACGGAGCAAACTGTCTGGTGGTGGCGGCGGCCATTGCCACCCTGGAGACCATCGAGTCCGAGGGCCTTTTGGAGCGTGTGGACCGAATTTCGGCCTACATCGTGGACCGCGCCCGCGCCATGCAACAGCGATTCGGTTTCATTGAGGAGGTCCGGGCTCGCGGCTTGATGATCGCCATCCAACTGTCGCTGCCCGGAGCCGCGATCGTTTCGTCGGCCCTGGAAAAGGGCTTACGCATCAATTGCACCCAGGGCAACGTCATCCGGCTCCTGCCGGCGATGACGATCACCACGCAGGAGGTTGACGAGGCCTTCGAGATCATGACCGCGGCTTTTGCCGAATCCGAGAGCAAACTGGTGACCACATGAGCACTGAAATCCCCGATTGTCTGCAATCACTGAAGCACTTCTTGGCCATTCAGGATCTGAGCGCGGAGGCCTTGCAGGCCTTGATCGACTTCTCCATCCGTCGCAAGGGGCAGTTCAAGCGAGGCGAGCTGAAACCGGTCCTGGAACGTAAAGTGCTCGCGATGCTTTTTCAGAAGTCCTCCCTCCGAACGCGTCTGGGCTTTGAAACGGCAATGGTCCAACTCGGGGGTTATGCCGTCTGCCTGGAAGACCACCAGATCGGCGTGGCCAAGCGCGAAGAACCCAAGGATATCGCCCGAGTCATGTCCTCCATGTGTGACGGAATCATGGCCCGGGTGAAGGCCCACCAGATCCTCATCGAGCTGGCCGCCCGCAGCACCGTGCCGGTCATCAACGGCCTGAGCGACTGGAGCCACCCTTGCCAGGCGCTCGCCGATGTGATGACCCTTCAGGAACACTTCGGCAGTGTCGCAGGCAGGAAACTGGCGTTTATCGGCGACGGCAACAATGTGGCCCGCTCTCTGCTCAGTGCAAGCGCAAAGCTTGGCATGAGTTTCGCGCTCGCCGCCCCGAAGAAATACCAGTTTGACGATGGTGTCATTCAGTCGGCTCACGACAAGGCGGGCAAGAATGGGGCCGCCATCGTTCAGACCGAACAACCCGAGGAGGCGGCCGCCGACGCTGACGTGTTGTACACCGATGTCTGGACCAGCATGGGACAGGAGTCCGAACGGGCCGCCCGCGAGGCCGATTTCGCCGGCTATCAGATCAATGCCGCTTTGGTGAAGAAAGCCAAACCCAAGGCGGTGGTCATGCACTGTCTGCCGGCCTACCGGGGTCTGGAAATCACCGATGAAGTGATCGACGGCTCACAGTCGCTGGTCTTTCAACAGGCGGAGAACCGGTTACATTCTCAGCGGGCCCTGCTGGAAGTGCTCCTTGGCAGACGAAAGTGAGAACAGGGCAGCCTGGTTGTTTACGGGAAAGTCAGTCATGCCTGCTCTTCGTTCAGACGGTCGTCGCGTGGATGAGCTGCGCCCGGTTCGGATCATACGCGGCTACACCCGGTGCTCGCCGGGTTCGGTCTTGATCCGCACGGGCAATACGATCGTATTATGTACTGCCAGCGTGGCCGACGAGGTCCCGGAGTGGTTGGCCGGCAAGGGTCGGGGGTGGGTGACGGCCGAGTATGATATGTTGCCCGGCTCAACCGGCCGGCGGCGCGACCGTAGTCGCAAGCGGCTTGACGGACGCACCACTGAAATCCAACGCATGATCGGCCGGGCCCTGCGCGCGGTCGTGGACATGGAGATGCTCGGCGAACGGTGCATCTGGCTGGATTGCGATGTGATCCAGGCCGACGGCGGCACGCGCACCGCCGCGATTACCGGTACCTTTGTGGCCTTATGTGACGCCGTCGGGTGGATGCGAAAACAAGGGATGATCGGTCGATCCCCGATCATCGAACCCGTGGCGGCCGTCAGCGCGGGAAAAGTCGATGGCAGGATACTGATCGATCTCGACTACAGTGAGGACTCCCGCGCAGAGGTCGATCTCAATGTTGCCATGACGGCCTCCGGCAGCCTCGTGGAAGTGCAGGGCACCGGCGAAGGTGGGGCGTTCACCCGCAAGGAACTGGACCGGATGCTGGACCGGGCGGCCGTCGGTGTTCGTCGGCTGATCGAGGCTCAGCGGCGTGCGCTGCGCCGCCGGCCGGGCGGAGGGCGGTGACAAACATGCAACAGCAGATGTCGATTCTCGGAAGGCTGGCTCTTCGGCTCGGCCCCATGGTGCTGGCGGCGCTCCTGCTGGGCTCAGGCTGCGACAGCGCCGGCAGCAGCGGCGGAGTCTGGACCGCGCAGCCCGGAGCCGGCGCTGAAAAATGGACTATCAACTGCTTTCGCTCCGCCGCTCCCAATCATGTCGAGTTGTGCAACGGCCTGGCGGACTTGCTCCGAAAGACCAACGGAATCGATCCCAAGGCGGTCCGCGTACAGTCCGACGCGCTGGGCAGCACCATCTACTACGGCGAATACACCCGTGTGCCCGGTGCCGGGGGCCAATTGGTGTTTCCGCCTAAGATGCAGGAGGATATCAAGCGAATTCGCCTGCTGACGTACAATCAAACCTTGCCGTTCGGATTGGCCGCACCGGAATCGCTCGGGGGTGCGGCTCCTGCCGGCGGCGCGGGCCAGTACAACCTGACAACCGCGCGAGGCAAGTACTCCCTGTTGATCGCGGTTTTCTTCAACACCCCCACCTTCAACCAGCGCCGCGAAGTCGCCGAACAGTACGTGCAGCAGCTTCGATCTGAGGGCGTTGAAGCCTATGTTTTTCATGAGCAGTTCAAGAGTTACGTCTTTGTGGGGTCCTTTGGAGAAGATGCCCTGACTTTCCTGCCAAACGGGACCTGGCAAGTCAGCAAGGAGGTCCAGGATTTTGCAGCCGCGCGGGCCGGGGAGGAATTCCTGTACCTCATGGAGAACGGTTATCGTCAGAAGCGGGTCGGCCCCGACGGCGAGTCTATTCTTGTCCCGTCCCAGTTGATGCCGATCCCACGTCCCGGAGCGACCAGTCTGCACGACCGGTAGGAAAACCTCATCTGAGATGATATTCCGCGGAGCATGCCATGCGCGAGATCCTGCTGGCGACCGGCAACGCCGGTAAGGCCAGGGAAATGAAAGAAATACTGAGCGGGGTGGGCGACGAAATCTGCCGCAGGGTTCGTTGGCGGCACCTTCAGGAGTTCACAGGGTGGCCGGAGGCAATCGAGGACGGCCGGACGTTCCTGGAGAATGCCCAGAGCAAGGCGCTGTACTACGCCCGACTGAGCGGCCTCTGGACGATCGCCGACGATTCCGGCCTGGAGGTTGATGCCCTGGGTGGCGAGCCCGGCGTGCGATCCGCCCGGTATGCCGGCGAGCCCAAGAGCGATCAGGCCAACAATGCCCTCCTGGTTGAGCGGCTGGCCGGCGTCCCCGATGACCAACGCACGGCAAGGTTCCGCTGCGCGGTTGCGCTTGCCGACGGCCGCCAAGTGCTGGCCAGTGCCGAGGGGACGGTGGAAGGGCGGATTATCGACCATCCGCGGGGTGCCAACGGCTTCGGCTATGATCCCCATTTCCTGGTCGTTTCTGCCGGCATGACTGCAGCCGAGATGCCCCCCGAGCAGAAACACGCCGTCAGTCACCGTGGCCAGGCTCTGCGGAAGCTGGCTGTCCAGCTTGCCGCACTCCTGTCCGAACGGGCTGTGTATTGAGACGCGCCCTGCACCGGGGTCAAGTCTTCCGCGGATGGCGAAAGCATTCATCCGTCTCTTGTCTGCGCCCTATCGGGACCAGGCGATACCTTGCGGTATGAGGTCTGGAAACGGGCAAGTTGTTCATCCGCGCGGTCGGCAACCGGTCAAACGAATCCTCACGATGCGTCCGATCTCTGCGGAGCGGCCGGACCCTGCTCGGTGGGCAGCGATCGCGGGCCCTCATCGAGCGCGGCCGACGGATGGTAGCTGACTTCCGCCGGCGCCGTGATCCCGAAAGAAACGACGGCCTGCACGGTCTGTTCGAGGTCCCAATTCAGCTCGGTCACCTCCTCCTCAGGGACGAGCAGCACGTACCCGGAGGTCGGGATGGGTGTGGTCGGCACATAGACGCACAGAATCGTCTTCTGCGTGAGTCTGTCGCGGCAGGAGGCCGTAACGAACCCCGGAACCCTCATCCCAGGATGGGGAAACGCCACAAGCACGGCACGTCGAAAGCGACTCAGCTCGTTTGACCCTCGAAACGTCGCGAAAGCCTGGCTGACCGCCTTGTGAATGGATGTGATGATGGGCACCCGCAACAAAACCGCATCAAGAATGCGATCCGCCCGGACCCGTGCAAAGAAGCCGAGAAAGTAGAGCAATACCAGGACCGCCACCACGCCGATCAGGGGGGCAACATAGTTCACAAACCAGGAAGGAAGGGCAACGTCCACGCGCCTCTCGATCAGTTGAACCACGAGCCGCGCCGTGGGACCTATGACAAGGTTTTCGAGGAACGAGTACAGCCAGTACACGATCCATGCCGTGACCACAAACGGCAGGACGAATAACAGGCCGGCAAGCATGCGCTGCCGAAGGCCGGCCGGCGGGTGGCGCCGAACGGTTGCAACGGTCGGCGGCTCATGGTTGCCGACCGCTTCCGCGATCGAATGTTGTTTCTTGGAAGTCATGGCTCGCGTCCTTCATATGTCGGCGCCGCACTCCGCGCCGCCCGCGTGGGCCCGAGGCGGCATGCGCCGGATTTACGACGCGGAACCGGACGCCAACGCGGCGTTTGCGCCTCGCTTGCGGCGAGAGAATCGCTTCAGCATGGCCACAAGAACGGAACCGGCAAGGGCAACCGCAGCGGCCTCGAACCAGGTGATTGCATCCACGGGCGCGCTGTGAAACAGCCTGTTCATTGCCGGCAGATAGTTGAACGCCAGTTGCAGCAGCAACATGCTCACAACCCCCACCGGGATCCAGCGATTGGAAAACAGACCGATCTCCAGCATCGAACGTGTCAGAGACCGGCAGTTGAACAGGTAGAATAACTCAACGAGGACGAGTACGTTCACCGCAGCCGTCCGGGCTGCCGCCTCGCCGAGACCACGATATAGCTCCCATTTGAAGATGCCGAAGCCGCCCAGCAGCATAACCCCGGCGATCAGAAACATCCGAAGGGCCACATCGAAGGTGATGATCGGCTGGTCCGGGTTACGGGGCGGGCGCGCCATGATACCCGGCTCCTTGGGCTCGAAGGCCAGCATCAGGCCCAGGAGTACCGCCGTGGTCATGTTGATCCAGAGGATCTGCACCGGCAGGATCGGCAGAGTCGTTCCCACGAACACGGCCGCAAGAATAATCAGGCCCTCGCCGATGTTCGTGGGCAAGGTCCATGCGATGAACTTTGTCAGGTTGTCGAACACGCCGCGACCTTCCTCGACGGCCGCTTCGATGGAGGCGAAGTTGTCGTCGGTGAGCACCATGTCGGCCGCTTCCTTGGCTACGTCGGTTCCGCTGATGCCCATGGCGACCCCAATGTTGGCCTGTTTGAGGGCTGGTGCATCGTTCACCCCGTCGCCCGTCATCGCGACAATCTGACCGCGAGCCTGTAACGCCTCGACCAGCCGCAGCTTCTGCTCGGGGCTGACGCGGGCAAACACGCTTGTTCGGTCCGCTACGTCGATCAGCTTCTCGTCGGAGCAGGCCGCCAATTCCGGTCCGGTCAAGGCCTGCGGAAAGGCATCGCCGGGTCTCGAATCGACACCAATCCCGATCTGCTTCGCGATCGCCGCGGCCGTCAAGGCATGGTCGCCGGTGATCATCTTGACCCGAATACCTGCCGCCCGGCACTTGGCAACGGCCTCAATCGCTTCGGCTCGTGGCGGGTCGATCATCCCCTGAAGGCCCAGGAACGTCATCTCGTCACGCAGGTCACGGTGAGCGATGTGTCTCGTCCCCGGCGGTTGCTCGGACCGCGCAAACGCCAAGACCCGAAGACCTTGCCCCGCCAGTTCCGCGGCAGCCGCCGTTACCTGATCGCGATCAAGTGGAACGCGGTTGCCGGTCGAGTCCAGGGCTTCGCGGCACCGCTGAAGCACCACCTCCGGAGCCCCCTTGAGGTAGACAATACATGAATCGGCACCGCCGTCATGAAGCGTGGCCATGTACTGATGCTCGGACTCAAACGGCACAACGTCAATGCGAGGAAGTTGTTGGCTGAGCGACTCGCGAGACAGACCACCCTTTCCCGCCGCCACAAGCAGTGCCGCCTCGGTCGGATCGCCTTGAACGCTCCATCGTCCCTCTTTGTTCACGAGTATCGCATCATTGCATAGCAGCCCTGCCGTCAGGCATTCACGGAGTGCCACGTGTGACGAGATGTCTACCGCGTTGCCTTCCGCCAGGATCTGGCCCTCCGGAGCGTAACCACCACCCGTCACCTCAGCGATAATGCCGCCGGAGGCGATTTGCCGCACGGTCATCTGGTTCTCGGTAAGCGTTCCGGTCTTGTCCGAGCAGATGACCGTCGTGCTGCCGAGGGTTTCAACGGCCGGAAGCTTGCGAATCACCGCGCGTCGCCTTGCCATGCGCGACACGCCTATCGCCAGCGTGATCGTCACCACCGCAGGCAGTCCCTCGGGGATCGCCCCGACTGCCAATGCGACGGCCGCCTTGAACATCAGCAGGGCTGACTCGCCCCGGAGAATGCCGACACCGAACGTCAGCAGGGCCAGCACCAGTATGCTGTACATCAACACGTGGCTGAAACGGGCGATCTTTTGCGTGAGCGGCGTTGCCAGGCTCGGGGCAGCGCGAATCAGCTCGGAGATACGACCCACCTCCGTCGCATCGCCGATCGCCACGACGACCCCCGTGCCTTGCCCATAGGTCACCAGGCAGGATGAGTAGGCCATGTTGGTGCGATCGGCAAGAGGGGTGTCATGCTCGAGGATCTCGGCGGTCTTATGCACGGGCACGGATTCGCCCGTCAATATCGATTCATCGATCTGCAGGTCACGGGATTCAAGCAGGCGAATATCCGCCGGAACCTTGTCCCCGGACTGGAGCAACACAATGTCACCGGGCACAAGCTCCCTCGCCGAAACCCGCAGCCGCCGGCCGCCCCGAATGATTGTGGCCTCGGTGACCATGGCCTTTGCAAGGGCTTCGATGGCCTTGGCCGCCTTCGATTCCTGGATGAAGCCCACAATCGCGTTGATCAGTACGACCCCCGCGATGACACCCGCGTCCACGACCTCCTTCAAAACGGCGGTAATAAGCGCGGCCACCAGAAGAATATGAACGAGAGGCTGGTGAAACTGCAGCAGGAAGCGACGCAGGGGGCCGGCACCCTTGCGGGCAGTCACGGCATTCGGACCGAAGTGCTCCTGGCGGCGTTTAACCGCGAACAGATCAAGCCCCTTGTTCAGGTCGGTCTCCAGGAGATCAACAACCTCATGAGCGGGCAGGTGGTGCCAGTGCTTGCCGATGAGTGATTCCATGAGGGCTCCTCCAAGGCGTATTCTATGCCCGGGGGTGGCGCGCTGCCAGTCTTCAAATGGGGTTGTAGAGCACCGGCGCGAGCCGCCGGCCCAAGTCGAAGCCTGACTGCACGTCCAGCCGACGCCGTCTCTGTCCCTTGCAACCGCTGTCCAAGGGTGACCAGAAGCAAGCTGCCGGTCCTCAGATCCCTCTCTGGCTAAACCTGATCGCTGGACGTATCATGATAAGCCACATGCGATCGGCAGTGGGGCCGTGTGACGAGAGGATACCGACCCGCGCGCGAAAGCGTTCCGGAATACCGTCATGGAGAATCAGGCACAATCTGCGCTTGACCAAGCCCCGCCCGGGCAACAAGGCTGCTTCATAACCGGGGGGCACACGGCTCACCACGACAAGTTCGTGGAACGTCTGATTTGCATCATTCGCTGGACGGTCCGGTTGCTGGCCGTGCTGATGGTCTTTGTCATTATTATGGGCGTGATCGACGTCGTCTGGGTCCTTTACCAGCGCCTTGTCGCTCCACCCTTCATGCTCCTGGAGATCAGCGATATCCTGGGAACCTTCGGCGCCTTCATGGCCGTGTTGATCGCCATCGAGATCTTCGTCAATATTACCGTCTACCTGCGCGAGGACGTGATTCATATTCGGATCGTCATGGCAACGGCCTTAATGGCGATCGCCCGGAAAGTGATCATCCTGGACATGAAAGAGGTGAGCATGCAGGAAATGCTGGGCTTGGCCGCGGTTACCCTGGCGATGAGCATCGGCTACTGGCTTGTCGTGGGAAACCCGTTTGCGTCCAGGTCCTCGGCAGACAATCACTCGACTTCGCAGCGTCGGTAACAGACCAGGGGCCGAAACGAAAGCGAGTCGTCATCGCTCGCAAGTGGCGAAAAAGATGCCTGACGGTGCTCCAGACAGTGAGGTGTTCCCATGAAGAATATTCAGAAACTGGGTGTGTACCTGAATGACGAACCGGGCGACGAGGAGGCATTGGCCTTTGCCGGCCTGTTGGTGAAGCTGGGGAAGCCCAAGTTCATCGATTGCATACACGTTCGCGGCATCGAGGACCCGGTGGAGACGCCGCCTCCTGAACCCGAAACCCTCCGCCAACACGTTCTGGAGTGTTTTTCTGCCGACTCGGCAAAGGGCGTCGAGGTGCATGTGTCCGAGGCGACCGGTCTCCAGGAGATGCTTCGTACCGCCAGGGACCACGATCTGGACATGATCGTGGTCGGACGTCGACTGCCGCACGACCAGTTGGCATTGGGCTCGACGTTCTACCGCCTGGCCCGCAAGACCCCTTGTGACGTGCTGGTGGTTCCCGCAGGCGCGCGCCCTCATCTGAGTCGTTTGCTGGTTCTGGTCGACGGCTCGGAGCACTCCAGGATGGCACTGGAGACCGCACTGCATATCGCCCGGCTCGCCGGAAAGGAGTCGCAGGTACTCGTCCAGTCGGTGTACGGCGTCCCCTACGGCTACCGCTATGCCGGGATGAGCATCGAGCAGGCGCAACGCCATCGCGAAACACTGCAGCGGGAAAAAATCGGAAAGTTCCTTGCGGACATCGACACCAGCGGCGTGACCTTCGATGTCGTTTACACGTGTTCCCTGAACACGGCCGCTGCCGCCCACGATATGGCTTCGGCAAGAAACATGGACGCAATCGTGATCGGAAGCCGTGGAGCAACGCTGCCGGCAGTGGCCCTGCTTGGGGCCACAACGGAACGGGTTTTGTTGGAGGCTCCCATCCCCGTGCTGGTGGTCAAGCGCAAGGGCGAAACCTTCCGATTTCTTGACGCCGTCTTGGAGACTTTCCAGGCTCCCGGGTAAGGCAGCCGGCGTCCGGGCCCGCAAACCGGTATGCAGGCGGGTCTGCGCCCGCTGACCATCCAAAAAAAATCCCACGTGGTCCCAAAAACCACGTAACAACATCACCCCCCTGTGCATCTAATCATGGGGTGAGTTGTGGAACCGGATCTTGCCAGGCGGCCATCGAACCGCCACAGGCGGGTCCGCCTGCACACGGGGTGCCCCCAAAGGCCTGCAGGAATCCTCAGCCCAACGGCCGCTACCGGTCGTGCCGCGCGCATAAGCCCACCACGCCGTCCGACAAGGGAGAACCGCAATGACGGCCATCAACAGAATCCTGTATCCAGGAGCCATTCTGGCAACCGTTCTGCTGCTCGTTCTGTTGAAGCTGCCGCATCTGCTTCTCGCCGTCAGTCTTGCGTCCGGCCAACTCAACGGGAAACCGATACCGGTCGTCAACATGCCGGCATCCAGGTTGCCTGCACGGACCCACGTGCTCCTGTGCGGCGACCTGCGCCTGGAGGTCCCGGCTGAGACCAGCGTCCAACCGCAGCCGCCGGACGACTCGTGCGGATTTCTCCTGAGGCTCAACGGCATGGTGTGTCGAGTCATGCCCCCGCGGCATCAATCCGCCGGCCAGGATGTTGACGAAATGGAATGGGCCGAGGAGTTGAACCGACACGGGATCGACTGGCAAGCCGCCGTCTGCGCCAAGAGCGCAAGGGATTTCTCTTTCTGGATGAGCTCATCGCAGGTCGAATCGCTTCGCAAACAACTGGAGGCCAGGATGTTTCTTTCCTTGTTTGCCGAGCGGGTCGAAGTGGTTCACAACGAGAATCTCTGCGGCTTGCTGTTGATGTGGGATCTTGACGAACGGCCGCGCATGCGACTCGACTACTTCACGCCCGATCACCGGGTCAGCGGAGTACTGTTGGTCGCTCTCGAATCGGCGACGCCTGAAGCCGTCGACACGACCCGGGCAATCGTAAGCTCGTTGCGCATTGAGCCCCCCGCCGACAACAACGTCCAAGTCCATGAGTCCGTCGCCGCGGCGACGGGGCTTGTCCCAGGCCGGTTGCCGCCGGCTTCGCATCGGTGATGTCGGATCCGCTCAAGGCCGGCGGCTACTTGACGACCGGCAGACCCAGACTCTGCCACTCTACGATTCCGCCCGTCATGTTGTAGACGTTGGTGAACCCTTCCGCGGCCATGATACCGCTGGCGTTCGCGCTTCGGCGACCGGTTCGGCAGTATACCAGGAAGGTGAGGGATCTGTCGATATCGGCAAGCGCGTCGCGAAAAGCCGGATCGCTGCACAGAAGACAAAGACTTACCGCGCCCTCGATATGACCGGCCGCGAACTCTTCCCCGCTGCGGACATCGAGAATGACAAAGCTCGGGTCGTCCTGATGCTCTTGAATCAATGCCATCGCTTCGGCCGGGGTAACATTGGTGTACCGCACCTCTTCCACTCCGGGTACCCCGAGCCCCGCGCCTTGCGGGCATCCCTGCCCCGACAGCAACAGCAGCACCATCAGCGAAAACGCAACCGAACCGATCAGCGATCCGTAATGCCGACTCATATTCAACCTGCTCCTTTATGGATGCGGACTGTCCACGCCAACAATACTCAAGGCGTTCAATTTCATCGGCAAGTATCAATGCCAATCTGGATAAAGGCACCGTTTCCGCGACTTCAGATTCAGAATCATGGACCTGGTCGGCTGGGGATGTCTCCATCCGACGCGCATGTCCCGCGACTGAACACTTGCCCGCGGCTTCGAAAACCTGACCTGAGAATGCAGACCGCTCCGCGTCAGCGCTGTCTTGCGGGTTCCGGTCCGGTTGAAGGGACCGCTCCCGACTGACGGCGAAACTCCTGGTCGAGTTGTTTCCACATGTCCGCCATCTGACTCACTCTGTCAGGATATTGCCCCGCGAGGTCCCTGGATTCAATGCGGTCTTGTTTCAGATTGTACAGTTCCCACATGGAATTGTTCTCCGCCTCCGATACCAGCTTCCAATCCCCCACCCGTAGGGCGCGGTTGCCCTGGTGGTGCCAGTAAAGGTAGTCCCGTTGGATTTCGACGTCGGAATCCAGGAGCGGAACCAGGCTCCTGCCCGGCATCGGCGGGCGACCCAGGCCCTTCCACGTCTCCGGGGCCGCCACGTCCGCCAATTCCAATACGGTGGGAACCAGGTCGATCACGTGGGCGGGCGTGTGACGAAGTGCTCCCTTGGATCTGATGGCCGCCGGCCAATGCATAATGCACGGCGTCGAGATGCCGCCCTCGTGAACCCATATCTTGTGCCGGCGGAAAGGAGCGTTTGAGACGCTGGCCCACCCTGGCCCCAGACACAAGAAAGACGCAGCCGAGCCGGGATCTGCCGCTCGGTCGTGGCCGTCCCCACGGACCATCAACGTGGCGTCCGCCCCATTATCGGAAAGGAAAACGACTAAGGTGTTATCCCACGCTCCCATCTTGCGCAGTTGGTCCAGAACGCGGCCGATCTCCTGGTCCATCCGGTCTACCATTGCCGCGTGAATAGCCATCTTGGTTGCCTGCAAACGCTGCTGTTGCGGCGTCAATTCGCTCCATGCAAGGGCATGCTCCACTTCACCGGGACCGATCATGTCGATCAGATCAGGCTTGAGATACCGCGGGGTAAATCTCGGATCGAGGGGCGAGAGACCGCAGTCGACGATGCCCAATGCCCGCAACCGCCGCCACCGCGCCTCCCGGATCGAGTCCCAGCCCTCCAGGTACCGATCTCGATATCGGGCAATGTCCTCGGGGAGTGCGTGCAGCGGGAAATGGGGAGCAATAAACGCCAGGTAAAGGAAAAATGGCTCGCTGCCATGTTTCTCCTTGTGCTCGGCGAGAAAGTCGATCGCGTACTGGGCGAACGCCCTCGTCGCATAGTAGCCGTCGCTCGGTTTGACCGCAGGCAACTGTTTGTCATCCAGAAAGTGGGCCTTCGGGGTGAAATACCGATCCCAGTCCTCAAAGTGGTAAGAACGTTCAAATCCGCCCGCCAGCACCTTGCCGTCCACGTGCCATTTCCCGCAATGATAGCTGTGATACCCCGCCGGCTTGAGCAATTCGGGCAACAACGCGGCCCAGGCAGGTCGCTGTCGGGCGGGGTCCCGGTTGATCTGCTGGGCGTAATAGCCGGATAAAAGGGCCCCTCGCGTCGGCCAGCATCGGGCCGTGTTGTACATCTGGGTCAGCCGCAGACCGTCGGCCGCGAGTCGGTCGAGGTTCGGCGTGGCAATCTCGCCGCCGTAACAGCCGACGTCGGAAAAACCGAGATCGTCGGCGAGAAAGATGACCACGTTAGGTCGCCGTGCTGGTTGTGACCCCGGCGGCATCTGCTCTGCCGCCGACAAGCACGGCGGACAGAAATGAATGATCACGACCGCAACAAACGCCGCCGCCGATCGACTCGCCTGACCACCTGCATATTGCATGATTCGGTTCTACCTCCACGCCGGAAAGCCGCAGCGCCGTATGCGGCCCACGATGGTACAACTCAGCCTCGTATACCGCAACGTTAACGAGATCTCAGCCAGAGTCGGCTCCACCCCGGCAGACCGCGGCACCTGCTGGGAGCAAGTAGGGCCGACGCCCTCGTCGGCCCCGTTCCACTTGAGATCCCGTTGGCCCCGGTACCCATATTGTCGCTGGCCCCAGAATCCGTTCTGGGGCCTT